>JBDHXH010000030.1:0-30974 GCA_039810605.1 Ignavibacteria bacterium
TTCTGTTCGGATTGAGATTTGAAAAGAGTCAAATTTTTTTGACATTCAATCTCTCATTCCTAATTAATAAATTTGAATCAAATATATTCGTGAATTATGGATAATAAAACTCCGGTAGATAAAGCTAAAGGATACAATTTCATGGGCAAATTTGGACTTGACGAAAAGAATGTTTCTCCCGATCCGTTTGAGCAGTTTGAAGCGTGGTTCAAAGATGCCGTCGAATCGGATTCATTCTCGGCTAATGTGATGTATATTGCAACATCAGACAGGCAGGGGACTCCCGCTTTGAGGACAGTTTTGCTCAAAGGCTTTGATAAAGACGGATTTGTATTTTTTACAAACTACATGAGCAGAAAAGGAAAGGAGCTTGATGAAAATCCTAAAGCGAGTCTGCTTTTTTTCTGGAAAGAAGAGGGGAGGCAGGTGCGAATAGAGGGTGAGGTTAGAAAGATTTCCGGAAGAGAATCAGATGAATATTTTCAATCGAGACCTTTCGAAAGCAGAGTAGCAGCGCTTGCATCAAATCAAAGCAGTGTGATAGAAAACAGGGAAGCACTTGATAATGAATATTTCCGGATTCTTGAAGAATATAAAAGTACAGGTGAAGTTCCACGTCCGGATAACTGGGGCGGATACAAGGTGATACCTGTTAAGATTGAGTTCTGGCAAGGACAGGAAAACAGGATGCACGACAGAATATTATACACAAAAGAGGATGGCGGTTGGAAGATTGAGAGACTATCTCCTTGAGCTCAAAAAGTCTGAAAAGTTTAAAAAAAATTTTTATTCTGAAAAAAGAAATCTGACACTTCAGCAAACAGCATGGAATCAAATGAATAAAATTGCATCAAGCATATTGATGATAAGACCGGTTAAGTTCGGCTATAACAACGAGACCGCTCTGACAAATTCATATCAGAAAAAAATTGATACTCTTACACAGAATGAAATTTCCGATGAGGCTGTAAGAGAGTTTGATAATTTTGCAAATATGCTGAAGAGCAAGGGGATAGAAGTAATTGTTTATCAGGATGATTTTCCACCTAAGCCGGATTGTGTTTTTCCCAACAATTGGATTTCGACAGATACGAAGGGTAACATTACATTGTATCCGATGGAACATGAGAGCAGGAGAAAGGAGAGAAGAGAAGACATCGTTGAGGATTTGAGGAAGAAATTCAAAGTGTCGGAAGTAACTGATCTGACTGCTAATGAAGCAGAAAATAAGTTCCTTGAAGGAACAGGCAGTATGGTAATAGATCATGAAAGCAATATAATTTATGCATGCATATCTTCGAGGACAGATCACGATTTACTGAAACGATTTTCTGATATGAATAACAGCCGTATGATTTGTTTCAATGCATTTGATTCAAACGGGAAGAGAATTTATCATACAAATGTTATGCTGTGCATCGGCACGGGATTCGCGGTGATATGTGATAAGAGCATCAAAGATGAATCTGAGAGGAAGATGGTACTTGAAAATTTACAAAATTCTAATCACGAAATCATATCCATTACTGAAAGTCAGATGAATGAGTTTGGAGGCAACATGCTTATGCTTTCAAATCCTAAAGGCGAGAGATTCATAATTGCATCAGCACTTGCATTGAGGGCATTCGATAAAATGCAAATTGATTCTTTGAGCAAGTTTGGTGAGATCATTGTTGCGGAGATTCCCGTGATTGAAACAATCGGGGGTGGCAGCGCGAGATGCATGATTGCTGAAATATTTTTAGAGAAAAATTAAAAAAAATTATAATGAAAAACATAACATCATTTTTGCTTGTTGTATTATTTATGTTTCCGCTTGTTTTAATATCATGCTCTTCATCGGAAAATCAGAACACAAAACCGAATGCTTCGCTTACAAATACGCGCTGGGTCCTTCGCGTTTTGAATGACAAAAGAGTATTCACTCCCGAGGGAGGAAAGGAAGTATTTATTTTATTCGGTAAAGATACGGCTCGTGTCAATGGCAGCGGCGGCTGCAATAATTTTTTCGGGAAGTATGTGAAGGATGGCAGTAGTCTGAAAATAGGACCGGTTGCAAGTACGGAAATGTATTGTGAAGGAAGGATGGAGACCGAGAGCGCATTCTTTAAAGGGCTTGAGACAACCGTAAGATATAAAATCAATGGTGATGTTCTTAGTCTGTTTAATTCGGATAAAGTGTTTGCAAAGCTCGAAGCGGTATATTTAAATTGAAATAGTTTGCGGAGTTAGGTAATTTTGCTTTAGAATTTGTTGGTGCCTTCATTGGACATTGATAAAGGGAATGAACATCGGGGTGTAGATCAGTTGGCTAGATCGCACGTCTGGGGGGCGTGAAGTCGGCAGTTCGAGTCTGCCCATCCCGACTTTATATCAATGTTCATTGCAAGGAAAGAACTTCAGCAGTTATGAGTTGATGGAATGAAATCATTAATCAGTCACGAAAAAAACTTGAAAGCGGGGAAACGATGGACAGAAATAAGGGAAGGACACTTTGCTCTTCATTTACACTTCATGATCTTCCAAAATCAGAAAGACCAAGAGAACGACTTATCGAAGTTGGTGCGGAAAGGCTTACAACTTCAGAGCTGCTTGCTATTTTGTTGAACACGGGCATCAAAGGCGAATCGGTTACGGTAATTTCACAAAAAATTCTGATGCAGTTTGGCTCGCTTAGCGGAATTGTCGAAGCTTCGTTTGAGGACTTGAAACAGATTAAAGGACTGGGAAATGTAAAAGCATCGAAACTTCTCGCGAGTTTTGAAATTGCAAAAAGAGTTGTAAGAGAAACGGAAATTAACGACAAGAAAATTGAGGAAGAAAAAAGAAAGTATAAATCAGTAACCTCGCCCGAAGATTTGTTTGATATCATCAGAGACAAGATTGGAAATTTTTCAAAGGAACATTTCTTTGTAGTATCGCTGGATACAAGAAACAACTTCATTGGTATGGACGAGGTTTCTGTCGGCACCCTGACCGCGAGTCTTGTTCATCCACGCGAAACATTCGAGACGGCAATCAAAAGGCATGCAGCTCACATCATCATTGCACACAATCATCCATCCGGAGAAACGGACCCGTCCGAAGATGATTTAAGAATTACAAAGAGGCTCGTTGAAGCCGGTAAAATAATGGGCATAGATGTATTGGACCATCTGATAATAACGAGGAAAAAGTTTTTGAGCTTTAAGGAGAAATGTCTTTTATGATTTTTGCATGAAGCGGTAGAATCTTACTCGTCCTCTCCGTCTTCAAACTCATCACCCTCGTCATCAAAATTTATCATTGCCTGGAAGAATGTCCCGTCGGGAGAAATAGAAACTCCACCCTCTGTCTCCCATCCTTCTTCAAGCATGTCATTTACTTTCTCAATGAGAGATCTTTCATCCTCCGCTGAAACAATAGTGTATTCCATTTTGTCGTTATGCTCCTTTATATTGTTTATATTGTTAGTTGTTTGAAAATCAAAATTTTGAATTAACTTGTTTAGGTATTGGCAAAGGCGAAATGCCTATGCAATTTCTTGCAGAAAATTTCTTTGTTCAAGTTAATTAATATTTCCAAGAATAAAAACGTCTTAAGAGTGATTTCAAAGAACCTCCCACCCAAACCCCAGTTTGGGTGGGGGAGAACGTATCAACACAGTCCATACATTTTAGATAGTCGCTATTTAATTCAAAGCCATTGTTGTTCAAAACTTTTTCAATTTGATTTGTATGTTTTAATTTTGAATTGTTATCAAATAATTTTTTGCGCTTACTGAAACAACCCCACCCTGCCCTCCCCTTGGGAAATGATTTCCTATGTCACAAAATTTTTCAGCTGATTAACTAATATCCCATTTCCTCATTTTACACATTTCATTGATAAATTATTTCAATAGATATATTTTGATTTTGATTTCAAACAAACGATGACACAGAATGAAGTTCAGACAGAATTTAACCGGCTTGTTACACGAGGCATAGTTCTGGGATATACATGGATAATGGGAGCCGGCTCCGTCATATCGCTGATTTCAGCATTCCAGGCAAATAAGTTGATAAAGAATTCCGGTTATGAACTATCCGGCAAAGACAAAGTCAGGAAGTGTTTTTACATAGGAATTGCAGGTTTGCTTGTCTGGGTGATTGCAATCTCAATAATTATTTTATTCAGAAAAAAATAGATTAAGAATTTTCATAATTTGTAATGGAGTACAAGGATTATTATAAAGTTTTAGGCGTCAATAAAACCGCAACACAGGATGAGATAAAAAAGGCTTACAGAAAACTTGCACTTAAGTATCATCCCGATAAGAACAAGGGTAACAAAGATGCGGAGGAAAAATTTAAAGAAGCTAATGAGGCGAATGAAGTTTTAAGCGATGCAGAAAAGAGAAAGAAGTATGATGAGCTTGGAGAGAACTGGAAATATTATCAGCAGTCCGGAGGTCAACAGGATTTTGATTGGTCGAGATATGCAAATCAAGGCGGTCAGACCTATACATATCAGTCGGGAGATTTTAATGATGCATTTGGCGGTTCCGGTTTTTCGGATTTTTTTGAAACGCTATTCGGCGGAGGCGGTTTCGGACAAACTCAAACACGCGGAAGGAGAACTTCGCGCAGAGCAAAACCGCGCGGCGAAGATCTTAGTGCTGAAATGAGTATTACTCTCGAAGACTCCTACAAAGGCTCCGAAAAAATCTTCGACCTAAACGGACAATCAATCAAACTGAAAATAAAACCCGGAATCGCTGACGGTCAGACTCTGAAACTGCCGGGGAAGGGCGAAGCCGGTTATAACGGGGCTGCTGCCGGTGATCTGCTGTTACGGATTCATGTGCTTAATGATCCCGTCTTCGAAAGAAAAGGTAATGATCTATATACTGAATTGAGAGTAAGTCTTTACACTGCCGTGCTTGGAGGGAAGTCCCCGATAAAAACGTTTAAGGGAACAATCAATGTGAACGTCCCGAAAGAATCTCAAAACGGAAAAGTTCTGCGTCTTCAGGGAATGGGAATGCCCGTTTACGGAAAGTCAAATCAATTTGGCGACCTCTATGCTAAACTCTTCATAGAAACTCCAACTAATCTTTCCTCAAAAGAAATTGATCTTTTCCAACAGTTATCTGAAATGAGAAAATAATTGATAGCTACAAGTTACAAAATTTCAAGAAACAGTTTGTAACTTGCAGCTTGATAATGAATGTTACGGCGTTATCTTTATCACAAAACTCTGTGCGTTATTAAATGCAATTACGAGATCGGAAATATCCGCAATGTAATCGCCATTCAGATCAGTTACAATATATCCGGTTGTGAAGACATCGGCATCATTGTTTATCAGGATTAAATCCGTCACGTCAATATTTCCATCCTGATCAACATCACCGCTGAAGATGCAATACTTGCTTCCGATTTGTTTTTCATTATTTCCGTACGCCTGTGAAGAAGCGGTAGTGAAATTATAATTCAGCGTACCTCCGAATGTATATACCTCGCCGCCCGACTTGCTCCACGTTTCAATTGAATTCCGGTGAAGCATCTGGAGATAATAATTCCCCGACGGGTTGTTTGTAAAAGTAAAATTTGACGTAAAGTTTGTTGAATCAATCACTCTCTTCGAAGAGTCAACTGCTGCATAAGGTGAATTTGCATTTCTAAGTACTAACCTGACTGAATCTCTGATATTCAAATTATTTGCCTGTGAATTGTACAGACCTTCAGGGGCGATAGTGATATTTACATTTGTCTGAATAGCATTAATCTGCGGATTGTAATTTGTAAGTTTAATATCATCAACATACCACCCATCGGCAACGACACCGGCATCGGACTGCAGTCTGAATCTGACCTTCAATTGAGATGAAGAATTTGCCTGTGATGTAATATCAAAACTCTGGAATGTCCAGGTTGAAAGCGTTCCGTTGTAAGATGTGATACTCTGCCAGGTAGCTCCATTGTCGGATGAAACTTCCACAATGCAGAAATCATATCCGGCTTCAGTTGCATACCTGTGCCAGAAGCTCAAGTAACAAACAGGATACAAGCTGATATTCAAAGGAAGATTCATTGTCATCGAGTTGTTTGCATTGTTGGCATAATTTCCTGATGGACTATCGGTGAATGAACTTGATGGCGTGTGCGATTGTGATGTAGTAGTCGCCCATCCTTGATTTGAAGTCCATTTGCCGAAACCGTTTTCTGCACTATCGGCAAATGTAACTGTGCCGTTGCCTATGAGAATGTATTTTGTTTCCTGATATATAACGGAAGAATCGCTTTGATAGAATTTTATGTTGACCGGCAATGCAGAATTATTCGGAGCCAGCGGAGAGACAGTGAAACCGAAATTACTGCTATCCGATTGAAATGAACCAAGCGAAGGATAATTGTAAAACGAAATAGGAACGGTCAGATAAAAACTCCCTGATGTACATTCAATCTTTACATTCTGCGCACTTTGAACTCCCTTGTTCCGGAATTTTATCTTCAACGTTCCGGATTCGCCTGAAGAATAAACTGATTTATTCAACGCTGTCGAAAGCGGATAGACGTAAGCTCCTCCTATCATTGCAAAATACTGATTTGCGAAAAGCATCCCCTCTGCAAGCGGAATTATTTCTGCCTGCGTTGGCCAGAATCCTGTTGTTCCAGTTTCGGGAGTCATTGCTATGATGTGGTGCGGACTATGAGCGGAATCATTGTAATACCAGTCATCTGCCGAGCCTCTGACATAGTAGCCGACAGTTTGCGAAGGTGTACCTGTTGTATAATGATTAAACTTTGTCATGTCTGCAAGATATTCATTGAACTTATTGTCATCGGGAGTTGGTGTCGGGTCCTGCCATGCCCATGGCTTTATCAGATAATTTCCATAAGTATGCGATCCGAGTACTCCCGAAAAATTTCTTCCGTTTACAAAATTCATGACTGCCTGCGTTTCATTTTCGGAAAAAGGAGAAGTACCTCTGTAAGTGTCGCTGCTTCCCGATGTGCTCGAGCCGTTATTGGAAGAATTCCAGTATTGGTAAGTTCCGTAATTTCTGTTCAGGTCAATTCCAAAACTACCGCCCGCATTACTTCTTCTGTTCTTTCTCCACATTCCTCCGCCGTTTGGATTTGTGCTTTCATTGTAAACATATCCGTCGGGATTGAATACGGGTATGAAATATAATTCGCGGTTTTTCAGAATATAAGTCGCGAGCGGATCAATGTTATAATTTTCAAATAGCCAGTACATAAAATACATCATGTGTTCCATGCTTTCCGGTTCGCGGGCATGTATTAGTGCGTGATAAAGTACTTCCGGTCTTCCGGTCGGAGCATCGGGACTGTTTGAAACACGGACCGCCCATATCTGTCTTCCTTGACCTGTTGTGCCGATGGAGAACTTTGCAGAAATGAGACCGGGGTATTGAAGCCTCATGGAATCAAGCTTTGCAGACACTTCGGAATATTTCAAGAAGCCTCCCATTGTGCCGTAAATCGAATGACTTACTGAATACAGATTTTTTGAATTGTTAATTGCTGCATCCATTTCAGCCGGTGTCATCTTGGGAAGATTGTCATAGTATCTTTTCCAGTCGGGGATGAGAACTTCATATCCCACGCCTGATTGTTTCAGCATTTCAATTTCTGATGCTGACAGCCACGCATCGGTATAATTATTTTTTCTTACAGCGTGATCAATGATCAATCCGGAATTAAGCATGCTTTCAAACTGTGATTTGTCTGAAGCATAAATTCTTACTTGAGAATATTTCTCTGCTTGTTGATTGTATGCAGTCTGTTGAATGCTCAAAACAAAAACAACACTCAAGAAAATAATAAATGATTTCATAATTTACTTTTGTAAATAGTTTAGGAGTTGAATTGCGATAAGTTGCAAAAAATGAAATTACAATATTTAGATTAACTGAAAAATTAGATTTCAATTCCCGGACATACAAAGCAAAGAGACTGAAGGATTTCCTTCAGTCTCTTGATATATTGATTGGCTATTTGCTATGAGACTTGGGAATCATCATCGTTTCTGTTCGTGTTCCACTTTGTTATTCTCTACTTTATCAATATGGGACTTATCAGTCTTAGTATCAATTCTCAAAGCGTTAATGTTTTTCTTTGCTTCTTCGGTTCCGGTTTTGATCATCAGAGGACCAGCACCGGGAGGAGCCTGTCTTACAACAAATGTATTCGCATTGTTAAATGCAATGATGATATCTGAAATGTCAACAGTTCCATCGCCGGTCAAATCAGTATTGACGTATCCTAAAACAAACGCGGATGCGTCATTGAAAGCAGCAATGATATCAGTAAGGTCAATGATGTAATCGTGATTTATATCTCCGCTATACAAACAGTATTTTGATCCCTTAAGAATCATGTTACTTCCATAAGCTTGTGATTGTGCCGAAGTAAAGTCATAACTGAATGCCGCGCCTCTTGTATAAGATTCGCCGCCTGACTTGCTCCACGTTTCAAGTGCATTGCGATGTCTGATCATCAAATAATAAGAACCAGTAGTCGCGGAATTGAATGTTACATTTCCACTCAATGTAACTGAATCAATCACTGTCTTTGCAGAATCAACAATGGGATAAGGCGATGAAACTCCACGCAGGAATACTGTTACAGTATCGCGAATGTTGAGCTTGCCGGTTGAAGTGTTGTAGAATCCCTCTTCCGCAAGTTTAATTGTTGCCGGTACCGGTGCAGCACGGTTGACAACACAGATATTGTCAAGAAACAAGTTATTGCCATACCCGCTGTTTACTCTGAATTTTACTTTATTCGTTCCCACAGGTAATGCATAAATTTTATTCGAAGCCCATTCATTGGCTGCCGGTGTGAACGACGAAGTAAGAGTTCCTCTTGTATTGAGATTTCCGTTCGAAGCATTTCCCCATAACCTTACAAGACTGGAGTAAGTCGTACCTCCGTTTGTAGATGTAAGTATCTCAAGTGAATCAGTTCCTGAAGTATAAGGAGCATAAGCGTGATCAAACTTTAACGAATCACCTGCGATTGTATTACCGAAAGTAAATGTAACCATTGATTGGACAGTCCCGTTAAAAGCGCTCCAGAAGTCAAACCTCGCCGAGCCTGTTCCAACGCCGAAAGCGCTGACTGATTGTCTTGTCCAGTATTGCGTGCCGGTATATTCAAGCGCCCATCCCGTCGGAGGATAAGTTACTGCTGTGAAATCTTCACAGAGTTTTAAATCCGTTATTTTGAAATTGTACAAAGCAGTTGAATCAACATTATGTGCAGTGGAATTATCTTTGGCAAATATTCTGTAAAATATGTAATCGCCAATGTTAACGTCAGAGTTTAAAGAATTAAAAGCTGCAGAATAGTTGTCGCCTGAAGAATTTATCAGCTTGAACTCTTTCGTATTGATGACTGAATTCTTATACCACACTACCCATGATGAATCAATGCCAAGATTGTCGGTTACGACAGCGTTGACACTTACGGGCCAACTTGGTTTAGAAACATCTGAAAGTGGTGTATGAGTAATTACCGGTTTTGTATTATCAGTAAATGAATAGAAGGTATTCAGATTCGAAGGTGCTCCGCCGGGTGAAGTAGATCTTCTGTTTAAACTATCAGTCGCTGTAATGTAATATCGGTAAGTTGCAGGAGAACCTGTTGCAGGAATACTCGCCGTCCAGTTATTGCCTCCGGAATTTGTCATGAGTACGCTATCAGTTATTGCAGGATTGTTCCTTGAATACAGAAGTCTTGTCTTTGAAGGATTAATTCCTGAACCTGCAGCCGTTATCTGACAATTAACTGTATAGCTTCCGCTCAACTGTTCAGTATTCGGAAGAGGCGTATGCGATATAGAAGGACCAAGATCAACTGAAGTTGTCCATGCCTGATAAATACCTGTTATATCATCCATCCAGATTGGCCACACTTTTCCATTACCTGATGTGATCCCAATGTAATCGCCCTGGTAGCCGCCCGCAATTCCGCTTAAAGTTATCGGCTTCGGTTTGAATCTGTGATCACTGACGACCTGATCGTTGAAGGTTACTCCGCCGTCAATTGAACGCGATATATAAATTTCAGCGGAATCCGAAGCAGTATTTCTGTCATCATAATATACAACATTGACACCGCCTGTTTCATCAACTCTGATAGCAGGGAACCATTGATACTTGCCGTTGTTAAGCGCATCCTGATTAACTCTCACGCCGGATGACCAGCTTGTGCCGCCGTTTGTTGATTTGTGAATTACAATATCCGGATCCGACCCTGCAGGAGACAGATTTATTTCCGCCGACACAACATAAATCCATCCATTTCTTGAACCGCCGCTTCTGTCAACATCAATTCTCGGAAATCCATTTACTCTTATGCCTGATTTGCTGGCAAATGTTCCTCTGATACCATTCATGTCATAAGCATTGTTTGTAACAGTCCATGCATTTCCTCCATTAGTTGATTTTCCAAATCCCAGAAAGTCCTCTGTATATGGCGAGCCCGACGACGGAGCTGCCCAAATGACATATACTTCTCCGTTAGGACCAACTCTTATATCGCAGCCCTGTGAATAATGACCTGCAACTGAAGTATTGATTTGTGCTGCGGCAGACCAGCTAACTCCGCCATTGGTTGTGTATGAAACTGCAATTGGAGGATTTGCCGCACTGAACAAAGACCATACACAATAGGACCTTCCGTAGTATGGGCTTGAAGGAGCATCGTCTGTTCCTGCAAAATTTTTGTCCTGTGAACCTGAAGCAATCGTGTATGTTGATGACCATGTTGCTCCGTTATTCGTGGAGTAATTTGCGAACATACCGGATGTTGAATATCCAAGATGTGTCATTATTAATGTTCCGTTCTTGTCAATCGTCGGTCCCGGATCTCCTCCGTGATTGCTTATAGGAGAACCTTGAAGAGTATCTGTTCCAAACCAATTGAGACCGCCGTTTGTGGTCATGTAAACGCCTTCGCTTATAAACAAAGTACCTGAATTGTTAATGGCATTCGATGAGCCAAACATGATGAGGGGATTCAAAGGATGCCGACAGATAATTACTTCACTCTGCCAACTCGTGGAACTTGGACGAACTCTCACGTTTGGATTCACGGCATAAATTCCGCTCGGACTTTTCAAATATCGGGTTACGGAGTTCGGATTGAAATAATCATGAACCTGCGGAAGTGGAGCATCCGAAACAACTGAAGGATCATAAATCCCGGTCTGCATTGCATCAACATTCCATTTCTCCGGTTTGCTGTCCTGTGACTTTTGACCCATAAAAAAAATCGCTCCCGCAAATAAGCAAAGGAAAAACAATACTGATTTTTTCATAGTGATGATTGTGATTAAAGGTTTGAATACAGGGGTGTGAATTAAGTGTAATAATCGCTTCCCCCTCGGGTACAATTTCGTACCGGCGATTATAACTGTATAGAAGTGAAACTCTTGCTGTGTCTCTTTCCATTGTGGAAGATGACTTAGAAGAAAAAGACTTATCTTGTAATTTGTTTTAAAACAAGGGAAAGATTTTATATGCCATGCATAATAAAATTCTTTCCCCTTTAACGAATCTTTATTTCAATTTCTCTGATTTGTTTTCAGAATCAGGAACTTGTCCGTTAATAAAGTTACTGCGTAATGTTTCATTTTTTTCTATTACGGAATTAACATCATTCCTTACCTTTACAATCGGTTCCAAAGCTCCTGGAGGCGCCTGTCTTGTTACAAATGACTGTGAGTTATTAAACGCCACAAGAATATCCGAAACGTCAACAAATCTATCTCCTGTGAGATCTGTAATTATGTAACCTCCGAGAAATGCCTGCGCATCGTTGAAAACCAGCACAATGTCGGTAAGGTCAACGCTGTAATCTCTGTCAACATCTCCGTTGTATATGCAATACTTTGATCCATTCAGAATCTGATTGCTTCCATAGGCCTGCGATTGCGCGTTTGTGAAGTTATAACTGAACGCCAGTCCCTTTACGTATGATTCGCCGCCTGCTTTGCTCCATGTCTCAACAGAATTTCTATGCTTAACCATTATATAATATGTCCCGGATGGAGCGTTTGCAAATGTAACCGTTCCCGAAAGAGATACAGAATCTATCACAGTCTTTCCCGAATCTACTATTGCATAAGGTGAAGCTGTGTTGCGCAAATAAAATCTTACAGTATCTCTCATGTTGAGTTTTGAAATCAAAGTATTGTAATATCCCTGCACTGCGACTGTAAATGTTGCAGGCACAGGTGACGAATTGTTTACAACACAAATCGAATCAAGATAAAGGTTGTTTCCATAACCGCTCCTTGCTCTGAACCTTACTTTGTTTGTTCCTACAGGCAATGCATATTTTTTCGTAAGCCATTGAGAATTTGATGGTGTGAATGATGATGAAGACTGTGATGCAGTGTTCAGATTTCCGTTGGAATTATTTCCCCATAATCTCACCAGTGAAGAATATGTAGATCCTCCGTTTGTTGATGTCAGGATTTCCAGAGAATCAGTACTTCCGTCCGTGTATGGTGCATACGCGTGATCAAATTTTAACGAGTCACCCGATGCAGTCGCTGTTGATGTCAGACTTATCAACGACTGATCTGTCCCCGGAACCGCATTCCAGAAATCAAACTTTGCAGAACCTGATCCGCCGATTCCATAACTTGTGACAGCGTTTCTTGTCCAGTATAATGTCCCTGAATAAGAAACACTCCAGCCTGTCGGCGGGAAAGTAGCGCCGGAAAAGCCTTCGCAGAGTTTGCCGTCTGTAATCTTGAAACTGTATTGAGCAGTCGAATCCTTCTCGTGACCTGCAGAATTATTCTGCGCAAAAATTTTGTAATAGATGAAGTCGCCTACTGCAACATCTGAATTGAGAGAGTTAAATGCCGCAGCATAAGTCGTTCCGGATTGGAATATGAGTTTAAACTGCTTTTTGTTTGGAACAATATTTTTGTACCATACTACCCATACCGAATCCAGGGGATAAATTGATGAAACAGACGCGCTCACTGTTACCGGCCAGTTTGATTTCAATTGATCTCCAAGTGCTGTATGAGTAATTGACGGAAGACTTGTATTTGAAATCTGAAAGTTAACATTTGAAATATCGAAGAAGATATTTCCTACTGACTGAACCTTTATTCTTGCAGTTGTCGTGTTGACTCCCGGAAGAGTAACCAATTGTGATCCGTCATTTGGCGTGCCGGAGGCAAGTGTTGTAGGGAATGTGTTTCCTCCGTCGGTCGAAAGAAGGATATTTACATTGGCGCAGCTGACAGGTGATGCTGTTGTATTTGCAACGTTCCATGTTACTGTTTGCTGAACTCCCGAATTCCAGTTAACATTTGTATTTGGTGAAGTTACTAAAAACGGACCCGCGGAAGATGTTACCGAAAATGTAAGCGAACCAAAATTGATTCCGCCTCCACCTGAATTATTGTCACGGACAGTAAGTCTGAATTGCAGGTTCCTTGTATAAGTAGGAAGTATTTCACCAATGGTAGAACTATTATTCAGCAGATCACTTAGCTTCGGAAAAGTTCTTGAAGGCGAGGTTACCGGACTGAATGATCTGAAAATTGGCGCATTGCCAGAAGGACTTCCCGGCGAACCTGCAGGACCAACATCGAATTCTTCCCAGCAATATGTCAGCGTTCCCGGATTTTCAACATCAGTTGCCGAACCTGTCAATGTAAATGGAGTGCTGATTGGAATTGAAAATCCTCCTGACGGAACAGTTACAGACGGCGGAGTATTTCCTGTATTGGTTGTAACCGGACAACTGTTGCCGCTTCCTGATTGAGTATAGCTTACGATTTCGGACACACTTCCTGAATGAAAGTAAGCATCGCTGTTTGGCTGAAGGTCATCTGCTCCGCAAATTCCTGCGTAAGCCATGATTGTGCTGCCGCTTCCTGGCTCCCATGCGGTCGAACCATTTCTGTTACCGCCTCCGCAGTTGCTCGTTACACTGTTGAATGAATGATTGCCTCCGAACTGATGTCCCATTTCATGAGCAACGTAATCTATATAAAACGGATCGCCTACGGGACTTGGAGAACCTGTAACTCCGTTTGCCTTGCTGCCTCCGATACAAACAACACCCAGTCCTGCAACTCCGCCGCCTCCTGTGCTGAAGACGTGTCCGATGTCATAATTTCCGCTTCCGATTACATTGTCAAGATTTGATTGGTTCTGACTTAACATTGCAAAGCCATCATTGTTTGTGTAAGGATCAGTTCCCGAATTTGTGTAAACAATGTTAATGTTATTCGCAACCAGTGTCATACGAACTGAAAAATCTTTTTCATAAACACCGTTAACACGATTAATGGCAGTAACTATTGCTGCCTGACCCTGTGCTGCTGTTCCGCCGAAGTATGCAGTGTATTCTCCTGTGGCAGCGCATGCAAGCCTGTATGTTCTCAATTGTTGCCCTGTTGCAGTAACTTCATTTATGATGTTGTTGTCATTAGAAATTCCCTGCGGTGTTAAACATTCAAAGGGAATTTTTGAGAAATAATCCGATCTCTTGTAGCTGATATAAATTTCTGTTTCGTTTGTGCTGTATGGATCAATAAAAACATCTCCGTTTGGTGTAAGTATCATTCCATGGAATCCAAGCATTGTGAAATCAAGTTTACCCGTTGCGTAAGGATCATCTATTCCTTTTAAGTTATAAGTCTTAATGTCGGGAAACCTCGCTGATAGTTCGGTCTCCATCATTGAATATTCAGTTACAATAAATTTAGAAAAACTTCCGTCCGGCATCGGCAATTCAATCACAAAAGGGGATGTGAGCGCTCTTTCACTTCTCTCGAAAGGCGAACTTCTCAAAACAGATTTCAGATTTTCAAAATTGGTCTTGATGACTTGATACTTTTGAGGAATTATTCTACGGTTGCCTTTAACTTCAAAACTTCCTTCGTTTAACTTCTCCCATGTGATGCTGCCGGTTTGTGCATATACAGGAGCGTTGATTGTATACATTGTTGAAATGGAAAATAAAACTGCGAGGGTAAGGGTAAAGAAAATTTTCATAAATGAATTTGATTTATGGTTTTTGGAATTTGTGTGCAAAAAAAAGGAACTGATCATCTTCCGCTTCAGTTCCTGCTTTTAATTTTGATAAAACTGAAAAAATATTCTTTTAATATCAATTCACTTTTATCCTTGCATTTTAGAATACCCTTATCTGGTATGATTCTTTATGAATCAGGAGATTGTTATCCTAAGGTGAAATGACGGTTACAAAATTATTTGAATTGTTGAATGCGATTATCAAATCACTAACATCAGTAAGATCATCACCGGTAAGATCGGTTCTTACATAGCCCGTTTCAAAATTCTGCGCGTCATTGAAAATTGAAATGATATCCGTGAGGTCAATCTCGCCGCTGCCATCAACATCTCCGCTGTATAAACACCATCTTCCCGGTTTCTGAATCTGATTATTCCCGTAAGCTTCTGATTGCGCTGCAGTAAAATCATAATTAACTACAGAACCATCTGCAAAAAACTCCGGCGCAGAGCTCCATGTCTCGAGCGCATTTCGATGCTCTGTCTGAATATAATAGTTACCTGCATCGGCGTTTACAAAACTCATTTGCGAATTACCGGAAGAGTTCAGGAAAGTAACTGCAGAATCAATTTTACCGAATGGAGAAACATTGCTCCGCAAAAAAATCCTCATCGTGTCCGGAACTTGACTAACACCATTCCACATTCCCTCAATACCCAAAGTAAGGTTGAGTCTCATTGAAGGAATGAATTCCATCGAATATCTGTAAGAATTCAGCCCGGCATTCTGGCTGCTGTTTCCCAAGATTCTCAAGTAGTAATTCCCTTGCGAACCTTTATATGAAATACTGTCTTCTGCCGTAAGAAGATTTTTTGAAACGAGCAGAGTTCCCCCGTCTGACAACAAGGAAAAATTTGAGACGCCTGCGTTAACTGATTTTACGCTTGCAGTAACTTTCCCGGGGAGAGTAACAGATATCCGGTAATAATCTGTGTCCGATGTTGCGCCGCCGCTTTGAAGTGTTACAAACCCGGAATAAATTTCTCCGATATCAATCGAATAAGCAAAAGCACTTTTGTCGGGTTCATCAAGTCCTCTTATCAATGAAGTTGCGTCAGATGTCTGCTGCAAATGATTCTTTGTATTAAACAAGGTATCGGACACTCCTACAGGAGCGGGTGTGTTTCCGCTTCGCAGCCATTGTCTGGAAGTTGGAACTGCGAGGTCACTTCCAAATCCGATATAGTTTGATGTAATCCAAGTATAAAGTATGTTCACCGGAAGCGGTTGTGCAGAATTATCGAGATTGCCGGAAGATAATCCTGTAACTGTATCAGTTATGCTGCCATTGCAATTGATATCGGCATTATAATAATTTGAAGGAACAAAAGATTCGGGATTACCAAAAATGTATGAAGCATTTTGTCCTGAAGGATATGAGTATTTCATGTCTCGCATAGCTTCACTGTTGTTATCAATTGAAAGCAATGGAATTGAAGTTGTGTTTGTGCCGAGATTCGGAGTTCCTGTTGTAACAACTTTAGCAACTTTGTGTCCATTTACAGGATCATTGGGATCTATCCACCATTTATGAATTCCGTTTTCAATTCTTTGAAGATATTCTCTGATTGCGAGACCTCCCATTGAATGACCCACCAGTATTACTTTTGCCGATCCTGTTACACGGAGAACCGAATCAATCAGCATTTTCAGCGCATAAGCTTGTTTGTAAATAGCAGACTGATTGCTTGGAGATTGATTGCTTCCGGGAGTTGAATTATTATAAAGGAGTATTCGCGGATCGGAAGGATTTCTGTTCCAGAAATTTCCAAAATTGACTGCATATATTTGAGATGCGGCAATTGAGTTTACAATGTTTCCATTGACATCAGTCAACGGACACAATACATCTGAAGTATATAAAGTTGTATCACCTCCTCTTGAATTCAAAACGGCATTCAATATATGACCGCTGTTAATTGTCCATGAATTGCCGAGCTGATTCAGAGTTGTGCTCCACGTCTGATCATCTGAATTTAAACCATGAACAAAAATTATGGGGTAAGGTGAATTTGCAGGCTGCGGAAAACTTTTAACGACTAATGTGGAAGTAAACAGGAGTACAAGAAGAATTTTCATGACATCTTTATTTAAGAACGGGTAGTTGTAATTTATTCTTTTGACATTGAAATTTCAATTTGATTCTGAAAGTTTGTCGAGATAAATTTTGATATAGCGGTCCATGTTTTTTGATTTGTATTGAACGATATAACGCGGATGTTCGAGCGGAATTATCTTATCAAAAAATCCGAATTCGTCATTTAATTTCAGCAGATGAAAATAATTCTTTCCTGTACCGAGGCAATAACAGACATGTCTATTCATGCCGATTTGAATCTGCCGCTGGAGAGTTGCGACTATGAAGTCTTTTGATGAATCAAGAAGTTGTTTACTGTCATAGTAATTGTGATTAACGGCTTTGCCATTCCTGACCTGAATGAATCCAAGAGGGCAAAGTGAATTTATGTAGAACTTCGAATAAAATTTCTTAACTCCTCCGTAAGCTTCAATCATTTTGTAAATGAAAACCGAAGAAGGTTCGTGAGTATGAAGTCCTTCAATCTCAAGACTGCAGTTTTCTTTAAGCCGTTTCGTATCAGTAAAAGGAATACCGGTTACTCCGGCGCCATGCCTTCCGGGATTTATCCCGATGATGAAAGTTCTCTTTCGTGTGTCATTGTAAAATTTTTCATAAAAAATTCTGCATGTTTCCATAATTCCGGGATTATTCTTAAACGGGTTCATGACACGAATACTTGCAGGAAGTTTCCCCGTGAATTCGAGTGACTGGTTGAATCTGATAATCTTTGAGGAAATGTAAACCAATTTTAGAAATTACGATTCAACAATTCGTAAATTATAATTTGTAAATTGACTGATAAGCAAATTGAAATCCGATACTGGAAGCTTTTGTAGAAAAAGATCAGGCCGCTTTGACTCCCTTTGGATAGCTTTCGGGAAAGAGCAGACAGCGCTGTTCGTGAGTTTCGACACCTGCCAATACAGGACGAACAGACGAGCAGTCTTCGAATGCTTTCGGACATCTCGGATGGAAATAACATCCTGAAGGAACATTGGCAGGGGACGGGACATCTCCGGTAAGAATGATTCTCTTTGATTTATTTTGTGGATCAGGAACAGGAACAGCCGAGAGAAGCGCTTGAGTATATGGATGCTTCGGGTTTGAATACATTTCTGATCCCGTGGCGACTTCAACAAGTTGACCGAGATACATTACACAAACCCGGTCTGAAATATGTTCGACAACAGAAAGGTCATGTGAAATAAACAGGTAAGTAATATTATATTCGTTCTGGAGGTCTTGCAGCAGATTTATGATTTGAGATTGGATGGAAACATCGAGAGCCGATACAGGTTCATCACAAACTATAAATTTTGGTTCGACTGAAAGTGCGCGCGCTATTCCTATTCTTTGACGCTGACCACCGGAGAATTCGTGAGGGTATCTTCTCGAATGAATTTTTCTAAGTCCGACTCTGTCAAGAATTTGTTCAACTTTCTTTTCGGCGGCTTGTCCTTCTGCAATCTCATGGAATTTCAGAATCTCCGTTAACATTCCTCCAACTGTAATACGCGGGTTCAGAGAAGAGTATGGGTCCTGAAAAATTATCTGCATTTCCTTTCTGTAATTCTTAAGTTCATTTTGCGACATTGAGGTTATGTTCTTTCCGTCAAAAATTACTTCGCCGCCTGTCGGCTCAATCAGGCGGAGTATAGATCTTCCTACTGTTGTCTTACCGCAACCGGATTCTCCCACCAGTCCGAGTGTTTCACCTTTCTTAATGTTGAATGTAACGTCATCTACTGCTTTTACATATCCGATTGTTTTTGAAAACAATCCTGTCTTTATCGGGAAATATTTCTTCAGTCCCTTTACTTCAAGGAGATTTTCTGACATGAAAAGTTTATATAGTTTTATAAAGTTTGTAAATATAATTTTTTGAATTTGGAATTACAATAAAGTTAAGTCGAGTCTAACTGTTTCAACTGTTTCACACTCAATGCTTTCCAAAACGATCTCCGAAAGTCAGATTAAAATTTTAGGTCATTGTGTCAACTGTGACATCAAAACTTTAATGAACCTCCCACCCAAACCCCAGTTTGCGTGGGGGAAGAACGTATCCACGCAGTCCATTTGTCGTGCACTTAGTTTGAGTATTAAGCAAAACTTTTGGTCAACTTTATATATTTCAAATAGTTAAATTGTAGATATTAAACGTAAAATTTGGAATGGAAGTAGTATCGGAATTTTTCAGCAAACTTGGCAATCTTGAGGATTTGATAAAATGGGGAGGGCTGACTGTTTTGATAATTATCATATTTGCAGAAACAGGACTACTGATCGGATTTTTCCTGCCGGGTGATTCACTGCTCATCACTGCCGGACTCCTGGCGGCACAGGGAATCCTTGATATTAATGCTCTCATCATCACGCTTACTCTCGCCGCAATCATCGGCGATCAGGTTGGTTATGCATTTGGTAGAAATACGGGACCAAAGATTTTCAAACGGGAGAAGTCCAGATTCTTCGCAAAGGATCATCTTATAAAGGCAAATCATTTTTATGAAAAGTACGGAGGCAGGGCAATCATATATGCCCGATTTGTTCCTTTTGCAAGAACATTTGCTCCGATAATTGCCGGAGTAGGGAAAATGAATTACAAGAAATTTGTAACATACAATATTCTCGGCGGAGCGCTCTGGGTAATTTCAATGTCGCTCATCGGATATTTTTTCGGCAACATACCTTTTATTAAAAGAAACTTTGAATACGTTATCATCCTTGTAATCCTGCTTTCAATAATACCCGTTGTCATCGGTTACTTCAAACATAGAAAGGAAAGTAAGCTGACAGCAGAAGAGACGGTTTAAAAGTTCGTGCCGAATTATTCATCCGCAACACTTAACACTCTATGTCACATCCGATTCCTTCAGTTCTCTTGCTTTTTTAAAATTAAGATTTTCTTTCAGGAAATAGTATGATCCGATGAGTATGAGTCCTAGCAGACCAAGGAGGTGATTCACTGTTGAGAAGCCAAAGGCAGTTTCGCGGTCTATCCCGTAAACATTAACGAGAGTGCCGGTGCTGAACCAGTGAAATACTCCCGCAGAATTTGCGGGCAGAGGAATTGTTGTTGCAAATGCTGTCATCGTCAATACAAGATTTGCGTCAAAGAATTCAAGATTTATATTGAATGCCTTTAAAGTCAAAAAAGTTGAAAAGGCATAAGATAGCCAGACAAGCATTGAGAGTATAATTATCTGCAGATAATATCTTGGATATTTTATGAACAGAAATCCATTTATCATGGAGATGAATATGTTATGAATTTTCTGCTGATATTTTTCGGGAAGGATCTTTTTTGTTACCCGTTCAATAATCTTTTCGGATTTTTCCAGGTTGAAAATGATAAGTACTATCAACGCAATGAAGAGCATTGTAACAAGTGATACATACAGGGAAATTTCTTCAAGATCATATCCGTCAAAGGCAGCCGACAGCTTCTGTTTAAAATAGATAAGACAGATTCCGAAAGATACGAGCAATGAGAGGATATCAAAAACTCTTTCAACCACTATGGTTCCAAATGCAGCCGCACGTGAAATTTTTTCTTTGTTAGCAAGCAGAATGGGTCTGTAAACTTCTCCTGTCCTTGGTATGATGCTGTTCATCATGTATCCGATCATCATACTTGAAAAAAGAATTTCGATACCAATATTTTCTTTAAGAGGGTTCAGAAAATATCTCCATCGCAGCGCGCGGAAATAACCGCCCGCAAATAAACCTACAAGAGCCCCCGTGATAGCAAGAAGATAGTTCGCATTTTTCAGAACAGTGAAAAGTTCATCAAAATCATTTCCTCTGAAAGCCAGGAATAGAAAAAAGAAGGTAAGGGAAATGAGGAGAACTACCTTTAATGTTTTTTTTATTCGTGGTTTCAATCAGTATAATAAAAAAAAGTTAAGCATTAAACTGGATCATGCTTAACTTTGTTTAGAACTCACAGTCCTGCTTTTTATCTTAAGTCAATGACTTCCACATCCGAAGGAGGAGTAAAGCTAAACTTTGAAGCATTGACGCCCGCGTCGAGTGAAATATCTTTAAGTACGTAAGTGTTCGCCGATTCTGCAGTGACAATATTAATTTTGCGTATTACATCATCAGTCTTATCAATCCATATCTTTGCTGACTTTACACTGCCGCCGCTTCTTGGTGTCAATTTGATTACGTAACAGTCCAGTCCGGAAACATTCTCCTCGCCCTCGAGATCGGAGTAAAAATTCTCGGGATAGTTGAAGAGAAATTTGTTCGGAGAAAATGTGTTTCCGTCATCTTTGTAATTGTCAATGACGACCTGCTTCCTTCTCGGAGAATAAGTCCATGAAGTTGTTCCGTCAGTTATCAATATCTGTCCGCCTGATTCAATCCTGTACATGTTTGACTTCTTAATGTATATGACACCCGATGAAGTATTTGCTTTTCCGCCCGAACTTTTTAGTGTCTGCGTAAACGATGCCTTTGCGTCGGAAATATTCTCATACTTTTGCTGTACTTTTCGGATTATCTCTTGTGCGTCCTGCGCTTTCAATACTCCGCCAAGCAGGATGAATGTTAATGTAAGAATTTTAGATCTGCTAAACATTGGTTTTATGGTTTTATGCAAAATACCAAAATCTATATTGCTTTTCAATTGATTTGGGTAAGATAGGGTGGGGAAAGTTTCATCGGCGGCAATCGTCAATCGTCAATCGGCAATCGTTAATCGTCAATCGGCAATCGTCAATCGTCAATCGTCAATCGTCAATCATCTCTTTGACAATTCCATCAGCCGATCGGGATTTTTTAACTTTCTGAATCCGAACTTTTTGTAAAGTCCATGAGCGTCTTTGGTAGCGAGGAACCATCTGCGGATTCCTTTGAGTTCGGGATACTCCAAAATCACCTGCATCATCCATTTGGATAGACCCAGTCCGCGGAATTCTTCGAGAATGAACACATCGGCAATATAAGCATAAGTTGCGCTGTCAGTAATGACTCTTCCAAAACCAATTTGCCGGTTCCTCTTATATAATCCGAAGCAAAGCGAGTTTTTGATTGCCCGTTTCATTGTCCCTATTTGCCTGCCTTTCGCCCAATAAGAATTGCTGATAAAATCGTGCACCACCTTTATGTCAAGTTTAGATTTGTCCGCACTGATCAGAAACTGACCCCTTCTGAAATTTTTCTTCATACAATTGTAAGATAACAAAAGTATCACAAAATTTTTATTTAACTTTTAATAGTATGGACATTTAATTATTTTGAAAAGTGCTATCGTATATCAAAGCATTTTTTATTTCTCTTCACTGTATTTTAATTGCAATACTGACAATACTCGTTTCTCCTTTCGACGGGCGCGGAAAAATTACTCATTATCTTTCCAAAGCGTTTGGAGGAGGAATATTAATGATAGCAGGAGTAAAGGTGAACTGCACAGGCATGAATAATCTTGATAAAAATTCTGCCTATATCTTTGTCTCGAATCACGCGAGTTATTTTGACATACCCATTCTGATGAAAGCCATTCCGAATAATGTGAGATTCATTTATAAAGATTCACTTACAAAAATTCCCGTGCTTGGATGGGGTATGTATCTCGGACAATATATTCCCATTAACAGAGACAATGCGAGAGATGCAATGAAATCTCTCAAGAATGCTGCGATAAAAATCTTCAGGGGAATCTCCGTTGTCATTTTTCCGGAGGGAACAAGAAGTAGTGACGGAAAAGCCGGCGAATTCAAAAGAGGAATGTTTGTCCTCGCAGATGAAGCAAAGGTTCCTTTAGTTCCTACTGCAATAATCGGTTCAAACGGTATAATGCCCAGAGGCAAGTTCGAAATAAAGTCAGGAAACGTTGAGGTGAGGTTTTCTCCTCCCGTAGATTACAGAAAAGATAAGCAATTGCTGGAAGAAATCAGAGAGATCATAGTTGATTCCATGAATAAATGAGGAACTAAATATTCAGATAGAAAAATCAAAATTATTATGGCGGTTTCAAAGAAAGATGTTGAGAAAATTGCTGCTCTTGCAAAACTCCGGTTCAATGAAAATGAAAAACGGAGACTTGAAAATGACCTGAACAAGGTTCTCGATTACATAGATCAACTCAATGAACTGAACACTGAAACAACAGAGCCGCTTGAAAATATAAATGAAACCTCGAATGTTCTGCGCGAGGACATTGCAGAAAAATGGCTGACTTCTGAAGAAGCATTGAAGAATGCGCCTTCACGTACCGGTAAATTTTTCAAAGTCCCAAAGGTCTTGGACAAATGAATGTTGTGGGAATAATCCCTGCAAGATATGATTCGGTAAGGCTTCCGGGAAAGCCATTGATGCTGATCAAAGGAAAGACGATGATCCAAAGAGTCTATGAGCAATCACGCAAATCAAAACTTCTTGACAGAGTGATAGTCGCAACCGATGACAGAAGAATACTGGCTGCTGTTGAGAACTTTGGAGGGGAGTGCATGATGACATCACGCAATCATTCTTCGGGCACCGACAGAATCTGCGAGGTCGCAAGAAAAATTTCCTGTGATATTGTGGTAAACATACAGGGTGATGAGCCTTTCATTCATCCCGGTAATATTGATAAGGCAGTTGCTCCCGTAATTGAAGATAAGAGACTTAATGTTTCCACGCTTGCAGTTAAAATGAATCCCGGCAAGGATTCGGCAGATCCAAATAAGGTCAAAGTGGTATTTGATCTCGAAGGAAATGCTCTTTACTTTTCGAGGAGTATCATTCCATTCAGCTTTAATGAAAACAGGATGACCGGTTTATATAAACATATCGGACTTTATGTGTATAGAAAGAAATTTCTTTTTGCTTTTTCGCGAATGTCTAAATCAAAACTTGAATTGTCAGAAAAACTTGAACAACTTCGGATACTTGATAACGGTGAAAGAATCAGAGTTATCGTGACAAAAAGGGATTCTGTATCTGTTGATACAATTGAGGATCTGAATTTACTAAACAGTGATATCCGGATTTGATTGAGCTTGTTAACATAACAAGTAAACACAGAGACAGCCTTGTAAGAATTTTGAAGAATGAGAATGTAGAGAAGTGGCTCGTAAATGTTCCATCCGGTTATACAATTGAAGACGCGGACAATTTTATAGAATGGTGCAAAGAAATTTCAAACAATCCGGATTCATATATTTTTGCAATTGAACATGACGGCATTCATGTGGGAGGAATCGGGATTAGAAGAGTTGAAGTAGGTATAGGTGAGATTGGATACTATATTGAAGAAGCGCATTGGAGAAAGGGTTTTGCAACAGAAGCAATAATGAAAATCCTGGATTTAGCCCGGGAAGAAATGAATATAGATTTCGCAGAAGCATACATACTTGAAGGCAATGAAGCTTCTGAACTACTACTGCTGAAATGCGGATTTGACTGCAAGGGTTGGTCACGACTGTATTCTAAAAATGGAAAGCAATTCCGTTCAAAGCGATTTGCAATTGAAATGAAGCGCCCAAATCAAAACTAATTGATTTTATAAAATTGAGACAAACTAAATATATATTTCTGACCGGAGGAGTTGTTTCTTCATTAGGCAAGGGTATTGCCGCATCATCGCTGGGGCTGTTGTTGAAATCCAGAGGTTTAAGAGTAACGATACAAAAGCTTGATCCGTATATCAACGTGGATCCGGGAACAATGTCGCCGGTACAGCATGGTGAAGTATTTGTTACCGATGACGGAGCGGAAACGGATTTGGACCTCGGTCATTATGAGAGATTTCTCGACGAAGACATGTCGAAAGCAAACAACATGACGACAGGACAGATTTACAATGAAGTCATTACAAAGGAAAGGCGCGGTGACTATCTCGGAGCAACGGTTCAAGTCATACCTCACATTACAGATGAAATAAAAAGAAGGATCAGGCTGCTTGAGAAAGATAAAAAATATGACATCATAATTTCTGAAATAGGAGGAACAGTCGGAGACATTGAATCGTTGCCGTTTCTTGAAGCAATGAGGCAGCTCATGTTTGATGTCGGTAAGAAAAATTCGTTGAGCATACATTTGACTCTTGTTCCATTCATTAAGTCGGCAGGCGAGCTTAAGACGAAGCCCACGCAGCATTCCGTGAAAACTTTGCTCGAAATCGGAATCCAGCCCGACATTCTTTTGTGTAGGAGCGAACAAAAACTTTCGAAAGATCTCCGGTCGAAGATCGGATTGTTCTGTAACATCGAACCTGAATCGGTAATTCAGGCTCTCGATGCACAATCCATTTATCAGGTACCTCTGCTGCTGAAGGAAGAAAAATTTGACGAGATTGTTCTGGATAAGCTGAAAATTAATACGGGCAAAGCAAAACTGAATGAATGGACTAATGTTGTAAGAAAAATTAAAAGCCCCTCGAAAGAGGTGACCATAGGGATCTGTGGCAAGTATAACATTATCCCTGATGCATACAAAAGCATACTCGAATCATTCGTTCACGCCGGCGCATATAACGAAGTCAAAGTAAATCTGAAATGGATTAACGCGGAAGAAATAGAAAAAGGAAAATCAAAGGTATATGAAACATTGAAAGGGATCAGCGGACTTCTGGTTTGTCCCGGATTTGGAGAAAGAGGAATCGAAGGGAAAATATCTGCGATAAGATATGTGCGCGAAAACAAAATTCCCTTCTTCGGAATTTGTCTCGGTCTGCAATGCGCGGTAATTGAGTTTGCGAGAAATGTTTGTAGTTTAAAAAATGCAAACTCTACAGAGTTCAAAGAGTCCCGATATAATGTGATTCATATTATGGAATATCAGAAGTCAGTTAAGATGAAAGGCGGCTCGATGAGGTTGGGAGCATATCCATGCATAATTGAAAAAAATTCTCTTGCATTTAAATGTTATAAAAAAGAGTTCGTTAATGAAAGACACAGGCACAGATATGAAGTGAACAATAATTTCAGAAAAGTACTGACCGACAAAGGAATGATATTGTCGGGACTTTCACCGGACAATACCCTTGTTGAAATAATTGAGCTTCCGCATAAGGTGCATCCGTTTTTTATTGGCACACAGTTTCATCCTGAACTGAAGTCCCGCCTGATAAGACCTCATCCCGTCTTCAGAGAGTTCGTGAAAGCGTGCAAGGGAATGTAGTCACTCACAAAATGGATAACATAGATTAACTTCAGCGCGACATCAGATAAATGAACATTTTAGTATCGGATTATTTTCCCGAATTCCTCTCCCGGATCAAATCCATAGTCATGACCGTCAAGGGATTTTCGCTGCGATTCAAATGACCACAAGAGAATTCCCGCTACTCCGAGTTCAAAATATTTTTTCAAATTCAGTTCAAGAATTTTTTTTCTGTTCTTACCGAGGTTCTTCTTGAACCCAATCTCGCCAATATATAACGGCTTGCCAAGACGAGCGGCAATCTCAATATTCTTTTCTATGAAACTCCTCCATAAGCTCCTGATTGTAAGAGGAAAGTCGAACGTATCACCGAAGTTGTTGATTGTGAATCTGTCCATGACAGATGGAATGAAATTTATGACACCCGAAATCCCGTTCATGAGTCCGGCTATGCTGCTTCTGTCATTGAGCCTGTAAAATATATCAAGCCTTTCAAATAAAGTTGAGTCGAAGCTGTAATCATGAATTGACAATGCATCCAGAGTTTTTATTGAATACAGCTTTTCGAAATTTTTCACATTGAATCTTGAGAAGGAACTTCCAAACCTGTCTCCAATGCCTCCTATTGTGCCGACAGAAAAAAGCTGATCTCGTGCAATAGATTTTAATTCTCCCGAAACATCAGCCGCGAAATTGTAAAAGTCATTGAAGGAATTTGAATATGGTTCATTGATCAATTCCCATAACAACACTTCCTCCGAATTTGAGTATGTTGTAACTATGTCGCATGCATGCTTGAGAAATGACTCCTTGTAATCTTCCCTGAACCAGTCACCGCTGATGCTGTATGACTGCAGATATCCGGTCATGTCGGCAAGGACCGGAATAAGTTTGATTGAAAATTTCTTAGCTGTCCGGAAAATCTCATTCAAATTTTCTTTCTTGACAGGTTCAAAGCACCAGAAACGCAGTACAGTAAAACCTTCTTTTGAAGAATCTTCAATTATTCGGCTTGCGGTTTCCGAATCTACATGAGCGAGTTCATAAGTGTTTGCACCGACAAAGCGAAAGGGTATGCCGTCTTTAACAAAAAATCTGTTTGAGTCTGTTGTTGAAATAGATTTGAATTTTATTTGATTTTGATATGAACTAAAATCCAACAAAAATAATTATTGAAATTCTTTTTTTCTCTGTCAATCCGATCATTATATTGAAGATATTGAAAATAATGAAAATAAACTTTCGCGGGATACTTCTGATGTTTATGTTGTGTCTGGTAATTGCCGATGAAGGTTCAGGCTCTGTTGTATCAGGCAGAGTAGTTGATGAAAGAAATTTTCCTGTGCCTTTTGTGAAAGTGATAGTCAACGGCGAAGAAGCCGATACTGATAAATTTGGAAAGTTCAGATTTCTGAATGTGAACTATCCTTATTCTGCGGTAGTTGCAAAGAGGTCAACATCATCGGCAGTGATATACAGAGAACTCTCAATTGAAACTCCGGAACTCATCTTATTCGGTGAGCCGGATATGAGATATTCCAACAGCGCAGTCATTGATGTAAGTTTTCCCTCCATTCCCAAAGGAAGTTCAGGAGTTCTTAAGTTCATAAGTACGGATGTATTTTTTTGCGAAGATGCAGAAATTCATTCGGAAGAAACGAGCAAAAGACTAATAGTGTACTGGCCGATATCGAAGAAATCAATAGATGGCAATATTGTTTTTCTGCAGAAGAACCCGGAGTCATTCGATAACCAGATTGAAAAGACTTTGTCACTGAATAAAAGAACGCGGCCTTTTAATGTCAAAGTGAATCCGCTGCAGGAAAATAATTCTCCAATTTCTGATTTGACGATTTATCTCTCCGGAAAAAATCTGAAGTCAAAAGGGTTTTCGGTCTATGCAGATTTTTTCTCTTACAACAGAAATTCGGAGATGCTGCTTTCAAGAACGGAGGGAGACATTTTATTGACGAAGAGTATTGTTCCACTCAAGTTTCCTGTTTCGTTCAGGCTCCGAGTGACCGGATATGCTATGTTTGAAGACGGAAGCGGATTCATGAACAGCACATACACCGGACCGGGCAAGACAGTCAAACTTAATCCGGAACAGCCCCCGGAAATTATTTCTCCTACCGATAATCTCCTCGGTGCAAATGGCGCCACGGAGTTTTCATATTCAATCGGCTCCGGAACCGGTATTTTTGTGATCCATTTCAGAAGCCTTTATCCCGAAATGAACTTTTATGTCGTAACCGGAGACAAGTATGCATATCTGGAATATTTGTCGAGAGATGAATTGAGAAGAGCAGGAAGTATTGAATTCAAATGGAATGTGAAGAAGCATCTTACATATTTTTCCGTAAATGATTTTGTTAAGCCCAAACAATTTGCCAATGACATTGGATACAAAGCAATTGCTTACAGTTCGGAGAGAACATTCAAGACCGGCTTTTATTAGAATAGATTTCCTTCATAAATTTTTTGTTATTCCTCCAGTCTTTTCTTACCTTGACAAACAGTTCGAGGAATACCTTTTTGTGAAGAAAATTTTCAATGTCTTTTCTTGCTTTCTCTCCCAGCCGTTTTAAACCCTGTCCTCCTTTTCCTATCAGAATTATTTTTTGAGATTCTCTTTCGAGAATTATTTCAGCATTAATGTAAACCAGCTTGCTGCTGCGTTCCTTGAATTCCGTGATACCGACAAATACGCTGTATGGTATTTCTTCATGATACAGAGAAAGAATTTTTTCGCGGATTATCTCTGCTGCGAAAAATTTTTCCGGCTTATCTGTTAAGGTGTCGGTTTCATAGAAAAATTCTCCTTCGGGGAGATGTCTGACGATAACCTCTTTCAACAACTCTATATTTTCATATCTTGATGCCGACACGGGAACAATGTCATCGTAATAGCCTGATTTTGAAATTTTATCCATGACGGGCAGGATCGAATCCTTATTTACGAGATCAATCTTATTCAAAACCATAATCTTCACTTTGCCGTCAAGTAGTTCTCTATATCCTTCCTGAACTTTCGAAATATCATCAAAATTCATGTTAGTAATATCCGCAATGTGAATGACGATATCTGCTTCGTCGAGCGATGACTTAATTTCCGAAAGCATAAATTTCTGAAGTTCATATTTTGGTTCGAGAATTCCGGGAGTATCGGTAAAAACAATCTGATAGTTTTTTTCCGTAAGTATGCCGAGAATTTTATCACGCGTTGTTTGAACTTTCTTGTTGACGATGGAGAGATTGAAATTGAGCAGGGCATTGACCAGTGTTGACTTGCCCGCATTTGGCTTGCCGAAAACAGATACAAATCCTGACTTATTCAATTTGAATTTTGCTTTGTTATCTTTATTTGAGCCGGAAGTTCAAGTATCATCTGCGGCTTGTTCTTAAAAATCGAAATCTTTCCGGTAACTGTTACAAATTTTCCTTTGTAAGAAGTAAGGTCGCTGAATTCAGGAAACTTTGAAGAAAAAATTGCGCAAGTGAATTCGTTCTTCGGAAATTTGTTTCCAAAATTCAGATAAGCAACTTTATCGGATAAGTAAACATCGGCGACAAATCCGGTAACATTTACGGAATCCCCAATATGATCTTTGGCTTCCTTACTTGGTATTGTCTGAAGAGGCAGGGATTCATTTTCTTCATGCTTCTTCTTGTTGAAATTATCCGCAGATCCTTCTTTGGATGATAGTTCAACTTTTTTAATTTTGATCTCGGAATGATCTTCCTTGTTCCCGCATCCGCAAATTACGATTAGCATTGTTGCCGCCGCATAAATAATTCTTTTCATTGGTCAGCGTGTTTATAGGTTTCATATTTTATAGATTCCGGTCATTGAAAAATTTTGCAATGCTGTTTGATATACAGTTTTGAAATTTATTTAAGTTTGCTTTTGGCATCATCTAATACTTCTTTAAAATCAGGTTCGATGGAAGGATCCAGAGAAATTGCTTTTTCCAGGTCGGATACAGCTTCAGAATATTTTCCGGTTTGAAAGTAAGCAATCCCGCGAGAAGAGTATGCACCGGCTCGGCCGGGTACATTGTGAATATAGGTCGTGAGATCGCGGATTGCATCACTGTAGTTTTGCATGTTAACATACAAGTCACCTCTGAAATAATAAGCTTCAATAAGTGCGGGATTCATTGCAATTGCATTACTAAGGTCAGAAACTGCCGAAGGATAATCATTCTGAAGTTTGTACATCAAACCCCTGTTCATCAATGCTTCGGCATAATTAGGATCAAGCATGAGCGCCTGATCGAAATCTGTAAGCGCATCCTGAAACAAGTTCATTGCGGTATTAATCAGTCCTCTCACATTATATGCCTCCTTATAATTCGGATCAGAAGTAATTGCAGTCGTTGCATCCTTTAGAGCGGCATCAAAATTTTTAAGGAAATAATTTGCCGATGCGCGGTAATATCTTCCTTCTGCATTCAGCGGATCAGACTTCAGATAAAGCGTCAAATAATCAAGGGCATCCGAATAAGCATTTGCTTTGAGCGCATCAATACCGTCATTCAAATACTGTTGAGGCGCTTGTTGTGCAGTGAGGCCTGCAGAGAAAAGAAGTAAAAAGATTAACAGAAATAACTTTGACATTCCTACGGATTTGGAGTTATCTTTAGACAAAAACCTGCTCAAAGATAATCAAAACAATTTAATGAAACACCGTCGGCAGAGATGCCGATGGTGTAATAACCCTTCACGTAAGG
>JBDHXH010000031.1:0-30267 GCA_039810605.1 Ignavibacteria bacterium
TTATCGCCATTGCTTTGAATTTCTTATCGGCAATTTTTCACAGGCGGGTTTGTTTTCAAAAAAATATTTTAGCTTCCCATTTTGATATACTTTGTTTACACCTCCCACCCAAACCCCAGTTTGGGTGGGTGATTTTTTCAAGTCAGGTTTGTTACAAAGTCCCGAAGTAGGGAAGTATAGCTCGGCAAGATTTCATTTGAAAGATGAAGGTCATGGAATGAACATATCTAAAATATATAGACTGCGTTGATACGTTCTCCTCCCGCCCAAACTAGGGTTTGGGTGGGAGGTTCTTCTAATCAAACATGAATCAAAACCAATTGACGAGATTTAATTTACCATATCTTGTTAAAATATTTCACGCAAAGGTCCTCGACAAGACTTTCAAAACTTGAACCGTTTTGGTCAGCAGTAGTGATGAGAGTTATTGGGATAACGACTATTTTTTAGAAGCAATATTTATTTTGATTAATAGAAAGTGGGGGTTCGGGGATTAAAAGCTCAAGGGGTGGTCTGTTTCGTGAACTTTATTTTTGATTTATTAATGAGAAAATGATTTCATCAGATGTTCCGGACGGCATTGAATGAGAGTACATTTTTTTATGACGGATGATGAAACGAGTCATTCTTCACCCAAGGTAATGCTCGATCAGTTCTATACTTGGGAGACGATTGCCTTCTTTGTAAATGAAAGCAAAACCAGTCCGATTCCCGAGAGAAAAATTTGAATTGCAAGAATAGTGCTGATGCCAGCTGCGCCTGCTTCCATATTTGTCAAAATGAAAACTCCGCAAATGATAGATAGAATTCCGATAACGAGAAGCACCCATCCGAAAAATCCTGCTTTCTTTAATCTCCAGCCGTTTGACGAAAGTGTAATTCCCGTCATTATGATCCAAAGCCCGAATATTATAGTGATGATTTTCATAATCGAATCAACATTTGTAAGCATAAGGATTCCGAGGATCGATGTCAGCAGACTCCAGACAAGGATTGAAATTTCACGTTCTGCCTTTCCGGCAAACAACCATCCCAGTATTCCAAATATTCCCGCAACAAGGACTATAATTCCAAACCAAAATGAAATTCCTGTGAGAACTGATTCGGGATTGTTGAAAATAAAAATACTTAGAACTATCAGCAGGATTCCCTGAATCAGATTAACCCACCACTTTCTTGTAAGAGCGCTCATATAATTTTTAGTTGTTAAGTTATAAATATCAAATGAGATTATTGCTAATTATTGTTTCATTTCATTTGATATTTTCCTTCTCCCATTGTCTTACTTTGACTCTCGCAGCATCAAACAATTTCAGATAATTTCCCTTCTTCACTTTCTCTGCTGTCTGCGAAGTTAGTGAATGCCAGAGTGGATCATACATGTCATAGACGGCAAGACATTTGTCTATACCTGAAGGTGCAACAACATCAGTACCGAATAGGAATCTGTCAGGAAATGCTTCAATCAGTTCGGCTGTTGCTTTGACCGTCGTATCATTCCGCACAATATATTTTGCGACTTCGTCCCAGGAAATGTCAAAATAGACATGAGACAGAGTGGGATCTTCAAGTATGGTTCTTACAATTTCAATCTGATCTTTTACAGGTCTGACAATTCTTCCAAGACCAACATGAGCCCAGATCAATGTTGCTTCGGGATGTCTTCTGAAGACATCTATTGCGTCCTTCAAGTAACTTTGAGTGTAAGATTTTGGAAATGGCTTATCAATATCATTGTGAAAGACTACAATCAATCCAACTTCACCTGCAAATCTGAATATGCTGTCAAGTGCAGGATTTCTCAAACTTGCAACATCTCCCGCAACTTTAGATGAAACAAATTCTTTATGAATCGAAAACTCACCAATCCCGGTGAAAACTCCGGGATAAGTCATGAGCACTCTCCTTATGTGAGCCGGTGCATACATGTCAGTCGGATTGAAACCCGTAATCATCGGATCGAAACGCTTTCTTCCCTCTTCAGGAAGTGAAAGATATTGAGTCGCAATGTAAGCATCGGTAAACGAGTAATAATATAAAGGTGCATCAGTATCGAGATAATACTTCGGCGCGTCGTCACCCGAATTTTCGTAAGACCAGGTTTGCTGCAAAGGAATGCCAAACAAAGTTGACCGCTCGACAACTCCATCCATCATCTTCAGATACTCGCTCGCAGTAATTCCTTCCTGAATATAATTTGTAAGATGAAAATGTGCATCACAGTATTTGTAAGTTTTGCCGACATTTTCTTCTTGTGCAGATAAACTTTCTGCGAGGAAGAATATGCTTGCAAACAGCAAAATTTTTTTTAGAGTGTCCATACAACCATTTGAGTTTAAATTCTTCGAAGCAAATTGAAAAACGTCTTTCAGAAAAAATAAATACAATCCGCTCTATGCAATGCTTGTCAAGAAAACTAAAGCAGAATATCAGTTCCCAGGGAGAGTATCGTTCCTGTTTGTCCCGGCATATAATAACCGAAAGTAGAACCGGTAGGAGACCTCGTTATGTTAATATAGTGGAGATTCACTCTCCAACTTCGTGAATGTATAGGATAATAATTCAGTCCGGCACAAAGTTCGTTTGGATTTCTTTTGAACTGATCCCACATATAGGAACCTGACAAGTACAAATTCAGAGTATAAGGTATTATCATGTGTGAAACATCAACCTGAAAAGTCTTGTCCGTTAGATTATTTACAGGCACAGGACCTGTCGCCTGGATTTTCGAAATGTATCTTGCATAAAATTGTGCCTGAAAGAAGAATCCTCTGTACTTGAATCCCATATCAACCGAGCCCATGTCCCAATTAGTTCGCTGAACGGTCACTCCGTCTGCGAGTGCGCCTCTTTCATATATATTTACACCGTCAGAAAGTTTTACTTGAGTATTCGGAGAAGTTGAATCTCCGAGAGAACTGAATCTGTCATCTCTTGCATGTCCGAAAGATGCGCCGAATCTTGTAGCGAGCTTCTGATGATTTTCAAAATCACCATTACCGCCTCGCGGACCGAATTCTCCTGTAGTCGGCATCCACCAAATACTTGCGCTTGTTGTAAGATTTCTTGTCAATTGTGATGCGGTGACTCCGAGTATGCTAAGATTATTTCCAACTGCGGCAGTATAATAAAACCTCGGAAGCACTTCGCCCGTAATCCAAACACTTCCCGTAAACCCGGGTCGTATTGATTCATCACCCATTTGACGGTCACTTGCATTGAAGAATGGCCATGGTCCCTGAAGCGATCGGATTCCGAGATTAGGACCAATCCCAACACCCAGTCTTATCTGTTTTGCAAAGCCATAAGTCAGATTACCGAATACAAGTGTTTGCATTGTTGGAACAAGTCCCCAGATAGTCAGATTGTAATTGAACTTTTTAGTTCCAAGAAAGCCGGTGAACCATACGAAGAATCTTTGAAAGTAAATATCGTTTCTTGGATGCGTTACTCTTTGTCTTCCCAGGTGATCGGTAAAAATCTGTGAAGAGGGGAGTTGGTTCAGGTATCTTGCAAGACCGTAACCGCTTATATTAAGGCTCCCTTTATCTGTTTTGATTATATCGAATCCTCTCCCGGGTGTGAATTCTCCCGCAATTTGGTTGCTGTATTTTTCTTCCTGCTTATAATCTTTTAAAGCCGTTGTAGTGTCTTCATAACTTTGACTCGGGACATCATCCTGTGAGAAGGCATTTGTCGATAATATAAAAATGATCGAAGTAATAAACGTGGAACAAACCAATATTCGTTTGAATGGAAATGATATCATGATTTGATTTTAAATTCGGTAAAGATAAAGAAAAGATTGTTTAGTCTAAATTCAGAATGTGATATTGAGCTGATAAAACCTTTGCAGACACATCACATTTTAAAAAACTCTCCTGCAACTTTACATGCAGGAGAGTTTCCGGAACAAATATCCTCAAGGCAAACGGAAGCTTCTCTTATTTGCTCCTTGGGCTTATATCATACATGTTCAATCCAAGCTTATCAGATAGGAATTTGATTACATATTGTGCTTTGACACTGTTTCCCGCATCATCAAGCGGAGGAGAGATTACTCCTATGCCAAGTTTTCCCGGGGCGACGGCAATGATTCCACCGCCTACTCCGCTCTTGCCGGGCATACCGGTTTCATAAAGCCATATTCCCGAATCATCATAAAGTCCGGCAGTTGCCATGATGGGAAGAAGATGTTCTACTGTGGTTGACGAAACAACAGTCTTTCCGGTAATGGGATTGACGCCACCGTTTGCAAGCGTGGCTGCCATAATACCGAGGTCTTTAGCGTTGACATTAATCGCACATGCCTTTGTGTAGATATCGGTGGTCTTTACGGGATCGAAATACATCCTGTCATAGGCAAATAAAAGCCATGAGAGAGCCTGGTTTCTCTGATTGGTAGCCGCTTCGCTTTCATACACGGGTTGATTCACCGTCAACTGTCTTCCTGCAAAATCACTGTAAACGCTTATAATATTGTTCCACTTCTCTTCTGCCGTACTCCCTTTTATAAGACTGGTCGTAGCAAGAGCTCCAGGATTTACACAAGGATTAAGTTCTTTTCCTTTTTTCCATTCTATCGGTTCAATTGCGTTGAACTTCATTCCCGTTGCATCAACACCAACTTTGTCTTTCAATGCAGGTGCGCCAAGGTCTTCAATGACCATAGCTGCTGCGAATACTTTTTCAATTGACTGCATAGACACCTGATCATTAATGTCTCCGACTTCGATTACTTTTCCATCTGCGGTAACGACTGCAATTCCGAAAATGTTTGAGTTTACTTCTGCAAGTGCAGGAATGTAATCTGCATTCTTTCCTTCGCTGACATTCTTGAATTTTTCATAAGCTTCCTTTACTGCTGATTCGATGTTTTCCTTTGTAAGCAAATCTTTTTGTGCATATACCGCTTTAGTATTTATTGCCGCACATACTGCCAGTACGATTACTAATTTTAACAATGCATTGCTGAAAAGTTTTTTCATGGCTGTGTATTTTTAAATTGTTTTCTTAAAGACACTCTTATATTTAGGGGAACATAATATTTCTTCAATATGAATAAAGTAAGTAACGATAAGATAGTAATTGTATTTTATTCTCACAACGGCACAGTATTACTATTTTACTTAATTTATCAGGTTATAGATTTATTCAAATTGAAAATTGTATCACATCTTTTGATCGCATTGCCTCACAATTAATGTTACCGTGAGGGATTAAAAATGTAGGTCGTTGCCTCATAATTAATGTTACCATAGATATATAACACAAAAAGGGTAATAATTATGAGTAAGAAATCAAAAGCAGAATATCTCAACGAAATTTTTGCGATGCCTTTTAAAAAAAGACAGAATTCAAATCGTAAATTTTGAATTAGATATGAGTTCTTCCACATCTTTGATTTTCAGTGACGAACCTTTTTCATAATTGTGATCGAATTTTTCCGGGTCGAGATTTTCCTTTATCGCATCAATTGTCGAATCATATATATTCCGGATTTCTTTTTCCAGACTTAAGTCCCGCTGTTTTATTTCCTTACCGATAAATCCAGCAAGCGCTGCTGCTTCCTCGGAATACTTTCCACTGACCACCTGCATAATTCCGATAAGAGAATATAGCATCCCGAGTCTGTCATTCAAATCATATCTTAACTTGAAACTCTCAACCTGCAGTTGATATGCTTCCTTGAACTTCTTCAAGGAAAACTTAACGAACCCCAGATTATTGAGTGAATTCGACAAGCTCGGCTTGCTTCCAATCTCTCTGTGCATTGCTATGCTTTCAGTGATTAGCGACTCTGCTTTCTTCACTTCTCCGAGATATCCATGAATTGTGCCAAGGTTATTCAGAGTAAGCGCAAGCCCTCTTTTGTCGTCTAAGCTTTTTTGTAAATTTACAGATTCTTCAAATAAAGATTTTGACTTGTTATAATCCTCCTTGTACAGAGCCTGTGTCCCGAGATTGTTAAGAGCCATTGACATTCCGCGGATGTCATTGAGTTCTTTATATAATTCAAGACTATCTTCCCATACTTTAACTGATTCATCACTTTTACCCATTGCGGCGAGTGTTGATGCATAGTTCAAGAGCGCATCGGCAAGCATTGCATTATTTTTCAACTCCTTGTAAACATCAATGCATTGTTCATAATAATGTACAGCCAGATCATAGCTTTCCATCGTGCCTGCCACCAACGCAAGATTTCCAAGCGCGCTGCCAATGCCGCTTTTGTCGTTAAGTTCTGTTCTGATTTCAAGCAATTGAAGCAACTGCGTTTCGGCTTCTGAATATTCGCCGCGGATCCACGAAAATATTCCTGCCCATTGAAGACAATTTGCTCTTTCAACGGGCTGCAGTTCATCTTTATGTGTGAGGATGTCGTCGAACCATTTTTTCCCTTCGGTAATATATCCGGAGATTTCAAAAAATCTTCCCATTAGGAATGCAAGAATAGATGCTTTGCTGTATTGTTTTACTTCAATGAAATTGTAAAATGCAACTCTGAAATTCGGCAGATCATTTTCGAGAATCCTTATCCATTGTCTTCCACTCTTTCCAAGCAAATCATTATGGAATTCATTTGCAAAATTGAAATAATATTCAGAATGTTTTTCCTGCAGCATGACTTTATGATCTGTCAAATCAAGCTTCTCCTTTGAATATTCTCTGATGGTCTGCAGCATTGAATATCTTTCCGAATCACTTTGATAAGTAATCAGAGACTTTTCCGTAAGCAGCCCAAGAAGATCTATTATGTCTCTTGAATTCAGTGCTTCGCAAGGGCAAACAAATTCCGCAGCTTCAAGCGTCCAGCCTTTTTCGAATATGGACAATCCGGTAAAGAGTTTTTTTTCTCTTTCAGTAAGCAGCTCGTAGCTCCAGTCTATGAGAGAGCGAAGTGTCTGTTGCTTCGGCAATGCTGTTCTTCTGCCTACTGTGAGAAGACTAAACATATCGCTTAACCGTTCATTGATTTTCTCAACCGATAATACGTTGATGCGCGCAGCCGCAAGTTCAATCGCAAGAGGAATTCCATCCAGTGTCCTGCAGATCCTGGCAATTGGATCCGCATTTTCGTCAGTTAGTTTGAAAGATAGAGAAATACTCCTTGCTCTTTCTACGAAGAGCTTTACGGATTCACATTGAGTTAAATGTTTCAGTGAAATATTTGCAGATGAATCCGGAACATCAAGCGGTGAAATAAAATATTTTTGTTCACCAAGGCAGTTCAATGGTTCGCGGCTGGTAGCAATTATCTTAACCCTTTCACATTTGGTGAGTATGTCTTCGATCAATTTTGAAATTTCAGCAATGATATGTTCGCAATTGTCGAATACAAGAAGTATCTCTTTGAAGGCGATTCCATTGATGAGTGTCTCGGCCGGCTGCATTCCGGGTTGTTCGCTTATTGAAAGAACATGAAGCAGACTTTCTATTATTGGTAACAGGGCATTGAATGTTGTAAGGTCAATGAACCAGACCCCGTTTTCAAAAGTGTCTATCAGGTCTGCAGCAGCATGAATGGCAAGTCTTGTTTTTCCGACTCCTCCGGTGCCGGTCAATGTCACAAGATGATTTTCATTTATGAGTTTGATTACATTTTTGAGATCGAGTTCGCGTCCGATGAAACTATTGAGTTGAACGGGGAGATTATTTGGTCTTGCGTCAAGTGTTTTAAGAGGTGCAAACTCAACCTGAAGTCCTCTTGCAGAGACTTGATAAAGTCTTACTGGACGGATTAAATCTTTCAGTCGTCGTTCTCCCAAATCAATGAACGAAATATCTTTCGTTACATTGTCAGCCGCGAGATTATATGAATCCTGTGAAATCAGAATCTGACCCCCGTGACCGGAAGACATAATCCTGTTCACACGGCTTAGTGAAATGTAACCCTCATATTCGTTATCCTTGTATTCTGCGTTTCCGGAATGAATACCCATCCGGACTTTAACTGTAAAATTATCTGAATACTTTTTTGAGAGATTCTTTTGAGCAGTGACTGCTGCGATAACAGCTTCTTCTGCTTTGTTAAAACTTGCATAATATGCGTCTCCTACTTTCCTGAAAATGAATCCGTTGTTTCTTTCGATTGCATCAATCATTATCGAGTCGTGGACTTGCAGAATGGTTGTATATGTATCGGGAAATTTCTGAACTAATGCGGTGCTTCCTTCAATGTCTGTAAACAAGAATGTTATTAATCCTACCGGCGCTTCAGTCATTTAATGCTGTAGTGATTTGAAATGAGTCTGTTGGTGATTCTCTTTCAAATTAATACAAATCGGAGAAACGTGAAACGGCAATCGGGAAACGGGAATCGGGAGTCGGGAATCGTGAGTCGGGAATCGTGAGTCGTTAATCGTGAAACGTGAATCGTGAGTCGTTAATAGTGAATCGTCATTGGTAAAAAAAAAGAAGCTGTCAATCCGGAATTTATTCGAAAGGGAACCGGTAGAATCTGACAGCTTCTGTTTTTCGCGCTATGTAAAAAGAAAGAACAGTTAAAACAATTTTTTACAATCTATTACAATTTATTATGGAGTGATCTTGCTTACAAAGTTTCCTGAATTATTGAACGTTAATGTCAGATCACTTAAATCAACACTGTAGTCTCCGTTAACGTCAGTTACGACATATCCCGTAACGAATGCAGTGGCATCATTGAAAATAAGCGTTATGTCGGAAAGATCCACAATGCCGTCTTTGTTTACATCTCCTCCATATATGCACCACTTTGTTCCTTTCTGAATCATGTTGTTTCCATAAGCCTGTGCGCTTGAGTTTGTGAAATCATAATTGTAGGTCGAACCATTTGCAAGCAACGATTGACCGCCCGATTTACTCCACGTTTCAATACTGTTAAAATGGTCGGCTACGATATAATAAGAACCCGATGGTGCATTTGAGAATGTGAATAATCCACTGAAAGTTAATGAATCCATAGTTGAACTAGCTGAATCTTTAAGTGCATAAGGTGATGTTGCATTTCTAAGATAAACTTTCATGACCTCGTCTCGCACAGTTCTGTTGTTCGGCTGATCATACATGCCTTCAATGATTGAGGTAAGATTAATTTTGATATTGCTTGAACCACCTGCTCTTCGCATTATTGCTCCAACGCCTCCAACTGCAATTGCTGTATCACCCGGTCCTGCGAGGACTTTAAGAAGTGTAGTCGTATGAGCATTTTCCCAAGACCAGCTTGTGCCTCCATTGGTTGTTTTTGCAATAGTTGTCGTACTGTTTCCGCAAATATAACCGGTGTTCGCATCTTTGAAATCAATACTTGTGAAATCCGCTGCAACGGGAACAGTTATCAATGTCCAGTTCACACCGCCATTTGTTGATTTGGCAACTCTTGAAGTTCCTGATCCCTGACATACATAAACAATATTTGAATCAACTACGGAGACGCTCTTGATATTTCCGGTTAGACCGGTGGAATACCCTGTCCAGTTCACACCACCATTCGTAGTTTTGTAAACAGGTTTATTAGACTGATTCATGGTGCAGAATCCTGTATTAGCATTAAGCATCTCTGCCGAATAAATGTTTTCACTCGCTGCTCCTGTTGAATATTGTGTCCAGTTATCACCGCCGTTAGTTGTCTTGAATACATTTCCTCCCGGAACAGTTGAAAAGTTAACAAATACGAAGCCTGTATTTTCGTCTACGAATTCGCAATTGTATAGCTGATAATTTGTCGCATGCGGTTTTGGTTTCATTATCCAGGACGCACCGCCGTCTGTTGTCTTAAACACCTGGCTGTTTGCGCCACTGATGTAACCCGTTGTTTCATTAACCATTGAAATTGACTGTATGTCGCCTGCAACTCCTACATCATAAGTTGTCCAGCTATCTCCGCCATTTGAAGAATAAAATACTTCACGCATTGTGGAATTCATTGCTCTTCCGACAACCCAATACTTTCCGGTTCCATTAATTGTCGTAGCGTCAAAGAAAGCCTGGTTTGACTTCATGCTGTTGTTTGAAGACCATGTTGCACCTCCATCAGTTGATTTGGCAACTATTCCGTAATCTCCGGAAAGAACATAAGTAGAACCGTAGAAATCCAACGAGTACCATACAAATGTAACAGCCGGTCCTGAAACGCTGATCGGAATTGATGTCCACGTTACCCCAAGGTCCGTTGTTTTCCATAAATTTGATGGATCGCCAATTGCATAGGCTTCCGTTGCCGATACCATCTTAATCTGGAAGTATGACCAGTCAGTTTGAGGAGTATTAGCAGGCACCCAGTTAAGACCTCCGTTAGTTGTACGAGCAGCGACTCCCTGACTTCCTGCAGCCATACCGGTGTTTGAATCAATGAACCAGATGTCATTCATGTTTGATGGAATGCCGCTGACTGTTTCAGTCCATGTGGAACCCCCGTCTGTTGTTCTGACAAGCGTTCCGTTTGCCTGCGCAGCCACTACATTGTTTGCATTGTAACCTCCGATAGATATTACATACTGCGATGAGGAACTGTAAACAGTTGACCATGTAATTCCGCCATCAGTAGTTTTCAAAATTCTGCTTGTGAACGCCGACTGACTTCCTGCGCCGATGTAACCTGTATTGGCATCAGCAAACCATATACGCCAGCATCGTGAATTGGATGCAACTAATCCGATGCCCACGGAGTCAAATGTTACACCTCCATTGACTGTTCTTCCGATGTATCCCTGGTCACCGACAACGATTCCTGTGTTTTGATTGAAGAACCATAAATCATAACAGTATGTAGTAGCGAGTGTTGAAGCGATCTTTCCTGCGAAATGGTGAAAGTACCAGCTCGAGCCTGAATTTGATGTGTGCATGAATGTTCCGTTTTGTCCTACAGCAACCCATTCTGTTTCACTAATCATCTTCACTCTTCTCATGTTTGATCCGTTTGGTTGTGGGTGCATCCACTTCCAGCTCTGATAGTCCTGACCGATTGCAATGTCGGCAATTACAATTATAAACAGAAATAACAGAGATGTTGAAATTTTCTTGAACATAGCTTTGATTCGATTTAATTCATTAATGGTTGTTTGTGCTGCTAACATAAAAAGTTTGACTTATCTTTGCAAAGAAATCTTTCAAGGAAATACCCAGATGAAAAGTTTCAATGCTTTGTTTTTAGTGCTTTGTGAATGGTTTTGGTTATTTTGCGAAAAAATTTGATACCCAAAGTATTTGGTTGATATTTGTAAATTAATAATTTCGGACTAATATTTATGAGCTTTTCTGATGCTTTTATCTTTCAAAAACCAAATGTGTGATCTTGATTGAGGTTTTTATTTACAAGTGTTGGCGTGCCTCAAAAGTATTTTGCAAAGCATTAGAGTAGCACAGGCTATTAGCCTGTAGAAATCCTCAAAAAACACAATGACAATTTTGAAAATCCGATTCGGCGAGACTTTTTGGACAGCCCCGGTGATTTTTTTAAGAGAGGTTTGGAACAAAGTCCCGTAGTATGGAAAGTATAGTTCGGCAAGATTTCATTTTGAAAGATGAAGATTATGAAATGAACATATCTAAAATGCATAGACTCCGTTGATACCATTCATTCTTCCAATATTTTGCAAAGCATTAGATCCGGAAGTGTTCAAGGAATGTTTAGGAGTGTTAAAACAAAGAATTCTTACTTTTATTAAAATGAAAATTATCATAACTTGAATCAAAAATTCTAAACAATTTCAAATGTAAATTTATTACCATCATGAACAAACTGCGCCTTATTATATGGATTTGTCTTTCAACCGTTCTTATTGATTCACAGATTAAAGCTCAAACTGTTGTTGCAACGTATCCCTTCCCAAATTACTCACAGTATAATTCTTTTTGGGGAATTACAAAGGTAAACGATACGCTTCGAATTGCTACCGATAATAACGGAAGCATATACAAAGTGAGTTCAACCGGAGTTGTCCTTGACAGCATAGCAACTCCCTTCAATTTCAATCACGGAATAGTATGGGACGGAAGCGGATTCTGGATTGCACAGGACTTCAGAAGTTCGGGTGCAAAATTGTATAAGATAACAACGCAAGGTCAGAGGCTCGACAGCATTCAGCTTCCTTCACTGATAGGAGGAGCAAGCGGAGGCGTGGGTGATATTCATTATGATGGGAGTGGTATCTGGTTTTCAATTTATTCTCCCGATTTTACCGTTTATCCTTTTGCTTATGCCTACAGAATAGATCTAACTTCAAGACAAATTACAGATACTATCCCGCTTAGAGGAAGACAGGTTCAGGGTATAACCATGAAGGGAGATACAATATTTTATGTGAATGATTATTTTCATACGACACCGTTTATTGATGTTGAAAGAATCTATGCATACAGAAAATCAACCGGCGATACTTTATTTTCATTTGCTGCACCTGATCCTGACGGTGACTGTAACCCGAGAGGCATGCACTGGGACGGACAATTTTTGTGGCTGATTGCAGACAGAACCGGTGGAACAGCTAATACATATAGAACACTTTATAAATATTCCATTACAGGGGCAGGAAATCCTCAAATCACAACAAGCTCGAATTCAATCGGTTTCGGTAACGTAGTCATAGGCACAACTTTTCCGATGCCGTTGAATATTTCAAACACCGGAACGGGAAAACTTATAATTACAAATTTCCAGATGACCAATTCAGTGTTTTCAATTGACCCGAACATTGTCCCCGATACAATTAATCCCGGTTCAGCAAAACAGTACACAGTCAAATTTACTCCAAGTGCATTTGATACTGTTTCCGGTCAGTTGAGGATTGCAAGTAATGACGGAGTAACACCTGTAAAAATTGTATCTCTGCGCGGTAAGGGAATCTACAGCGGAAGCTATATCTCATCTTCGGTGCCATCAATAAATTATTCCACAAGAAGAATGAACTCACTCTGCGGCGGATATTTTTCACTCCTTAATAAGGGGACAACTCCGCTTGTTATCAGCTCCGTAAATTTTAATTCACCCAGATTCAGACTTGATACAACAGGAATTACATTCCCGATAACAATTGACACGCAGAAGACGAAGCAATTCAGAATATGGTTCAATCCGAATTCTGCGGGAAACTTTACTGATACTGCAAAGATTAATTCCAATGCCGTTAACAACCCGCAGTTCAAACTATCATTGAGCGGAACGGGACAGAACAATCCAACGAATCTCGGTGATATATTCTGGCAGGCACAGGTACCCGATAATCCGAATACGTCTTCCGATAATTTCAAGATTGTTTCAATGAAAGAAATCTCCGATGTAAATGCCGACGGCATTAATGACGTAGTTGTTTCAACCGACAATTACTGGACAATCTGTTATAATGGAAATTCTTCCGTGACTGATGACATATTATGGCTTGTTAATACACGTACGAGCAGCAATGTTTCCGGATCGGTAGTTTACGAAGACGGAATGCAGACAATGGATGACATTAACGGTGACGGAGTTTATGATGTCGTCATAGGAACAGGCGGAAACAATGAATTGGTATATGCAATCTCCGGCAGGACAGGTGCTATATTGTGGACTTACGGCGATTCTTCAATCACAAGTGACGGTGACATTAACGGCTTAAGTGTTTTGAAAGATTACAACAATGACGGAAAGAAAGATGTGCTCGTTGCAGCAACAGGTGAAGGTCAGGGTAACGGAAGACATTCGGTTTTCTGTCTTAATGCTGTCAATGGATCTGTTATTTTTGGCTCACAACAAAATGGTGAATTTACTCACAGCACAACCTCAACCACAGTCGGAGGCGCAATTGACTTCAGCAGCAATGGCGGACCTTATGGAATAAACGGTTTCAATAACTCCGGCGGAACAACGTGGACATATCCTACTAACAGTACTGTATGGAATCTGAAAGAAATGCCCGACATCAATACTGACGGAGTTTCTGATATCGCCGGCTTTGTCGGATTCGGCGGAATAACATTCATAATTTCCGGGAGTTCCGGTGCTCTTATCTGGCAACTTATATTAGGCCAGAGTATTGACGGAAATATAAGACTCACCGATGATCTCAATAATAACGGATTTGACGATATGATACTTTCAGGCACTGACATCCTTTACAGGATTGATATCAGGACATCTGAAATATTATGGAGTAATCCGCTTGACGGAATTTATATACATGGCGTTGATGATTTGAATGATCTTACCGGTGATGGCAATAATGAAATTGTTGCAGGTACGCAGAATAGTAATATTTATGTTGTTACGGGTGACAGCGGCAGAACCATTTTCAGTTACAACTTCGGGGCTGCCGTTACTAATACTGTTGAACAAGTATCGGGGCTGAAAAGCGTTGACGGTAATCCAAGTTCTGAATTTCTTGGCGGAAGCAGAACCGGAAAACTTATCTGCTTCTCCGGCGGTCCGAACGGGACTATTGGTGTGCATAACATCTCATTGAATGTTCCGGATAACTATTCACTTTCACAGAATTATCCGAATCCCTTTAACCCCTTAACCAGGATTAAATTTGAAATACCAAAACGAGTGAGTAGTCAGATGTCAGATGTGAAGCTTGTGGTTTACGATGCACTTGGAAAAGAGGTTCAGACTTTAGTTAATGAAAAGCTTTCTGCAGGAAGTTATGAAGTTGAATTTGAAGGTAGTAATTTTTCAAGCGGAGTGTATTTTTACAGGCTCGAAGCAGGTAACTTCAGTAATGTAAGAAGGATGATCTTGCTAAAATAACTATTGCAGCACAGTTCGTAGCACTATCGTAGCACAGGCTATCAGCCTGTGGAGACTACTTCAAATCCTCAGCTCAATGCAGCGGCTTAGATGCAGCGGTTCGGAGAATAAAATTAAGAGAAGTTTAAAGATTTTTGTATTATATTTGCAATTACACGAAGAAGGATTAAACATCAAGTTCACATTTTCTCCAATTGTGAACATAGTGTTGATTGCCGGACTTAGTTCGTTCTGGCAATGAAACAATTGAGTTTTTTTCTTAATTAACCCAATCCCTAAACTAAACAAAAACTGTTATGAAAACTTTCTTTTCAGTGTTTTTGATGTTCGCTTTATACGGAATGCTATATTCACAGCAAGCGAACATTGATCTTGATGTAACAGCGACAAGCAAGAAAGGACCGAACGAACCCGAAGTTAGTTACAATGGCAACAGCGGGAAGATTCAGAATGTTCATCCGAAGCCAATTCTTTCAAATGCGGAAGATATTTATACTGTTATTCCAAATGACGGAGGTTCTTCACAAAACGGAAGAGCTCCGATGGGGGGCAGAAGATACATCAGGACTGTTTACCTTGTAAAGCCTTCTGAAATGGCTGCATTTGGTACAGGCGGCGATGTAATCAAAAATCTGGTATGGGAATATCTGACAAACAATTTGAATTTCGGACAGGACATTCCTACAAGATGCGACAGTCTAAAAATCTGGATGCAAAATACTACAGACGTAACAAATACAAAATCAACAAATTGGGTAACGGCAACAACCGGTATGACGCTTGTTTATAATGGAAATTATGTAATTCCTTCAGGCGAGTATGGACAGCTTATTGTTGTAAATATGGGTGGCCCGGGAACTTCGACAATGACAACAGCAGCGGGTCAGGGATTGTATATTGCTTTTGAATATACCAACAATTCTCCCGGACTGATTTCTTCAGTGGTATCCGGTGCAAATGTGACCTGCAATTATCAGGGACTCGCAGCCGGTTGTCTTACGGGGCAGAGTCAGACAGCTCATGTAGCAACAATGGGAGCATCAAATTTCAGGCCTGTTACTCATTTAGGGAAGGGTTCTGAACCAATTTATACGGATGTTGCAAGCATTGGTGGAATATATGGATTGAGAGAAGCATTAGTTTGCCCATGTCCGGATTCAAACAAGATCACGGTTATAGTCGATCACTTAAGGAGAGCTGTAACAGACACGCTTACGGTAACAACACAAGTGATTAATGTTGCCGGCGGAGGAGTAAAAGCTACCTGGACTGACGTTATCATTTCAGATACAATCAGAAACTATTATTTGAATTATTCATATCTGAAATCATCAGACGATGACAAAGCAGATTCAATCGTCGCATCCGTTACGACCGGCATTTCCTCTAATGAGAACGTTCTCTTTAACAATGCAGGCTTTGAATTCAAGTATTCGCGATTGAATACGAATTCGTATTATAACAATGTGAATTTATTTGCTTTCGGAGGAGTAGGTCCGGGAGCGGCGAATAGGGAACTTGCAGCAAGATTTCATACGCCATGTGAAATAAAGCTTACTTCTGTTGATTACGGATTCTTTACTACAACGAGTAATGCAGGTTACCAGATTAAGATTTATGCAGGTGGAAATGCACCGGGTAATGTTATTTATACTTCCCCTGCGCTTCTTTCGGGACCAAATACAGGAGTGGAAAAAGATACGAGTCATTATTTCCCCACAGCTCTGACGATTCCTGCCGGAGACTATTATGTTTCGCTTGTTCAGACAACAGGTACAAATCCGGGATTTGCATATTATGGCGAAGCACCAATAAGACAGAATTGTTTCTATTTGTATAATGGAACAACATGGATTGAAATGAGCACAGTTCCTGCAAATGTATTCAATGTCAGAATGATTGCTCACACTGCATTGAGTCTTAACATTGGGGCATATCTTGAAGGATTCTTTGACGGCAACACAATGATTGCTGATACAGTTGTTGTAGTTGCTCACAGCATGACATCTCCCTATGCAGTGGTAGATGTTGCAGCAGCAGAAGTAAATTCAAGCGGAATCGGGACATTTAGTTTTACTAAGTTGAACAGCGATTCATGTTACCTTTATGCTGCAAAGCACAGAAATCACATACAGACCTGGAGTCACTTGGTTTGCGAAAATATTGATATATGCGGTGAGACATTTGATTTCAGAAGTGCATCATCACAGACATATTCTGACAATGTAAAGTTCATCCCTGGATCACCCGGCGGATGGGCATTCTACGGCGGTGAAGTAATTCAGGATGCAACCGTTGACTTGTCAGATATTACAGCTATCTTCAATGATGCAGCAGTCTTCACGGGAGGTTATGTCATTTCAGATGCAAATGGAGATCAGTTTGTTGATATCAGTGATATTAATATTGCTTTTAATAATTCAACAAATTTTGTATCGGAAATTGCTCCGTAGATTGTATTGAATTTTTGTCTTAAGGAGAATCGGTTTAAAACCGATTCTCCTTCTCAGATCGGATTTTGTTCTTGAAATTAGTCTAAGATCAATTCCCGAATATGAATTTTTACTATAAGGAGAATCGGTTTAAAACCGATTCTCCTTTTCAATCAACTCTGTCCAAAACGATTCAAAAAGAATAAGACTATAACCCTGTAAAATTAATTACAGGGTTTAGTATTTTTGATTATCTCAAAACATAAAATACCAATAGTCTTATGAAAACAAATTTAACATTATTAAGCCAAATAATTAACGGCTTAAATCGGGATAAATTTAACCAGCTAGTTAAGAAATATTCTACTGACAAGCATTCAAAAGGTATCAACAGTTGGACACATTTGATTTCGATGTTATTCTGTCACCTTGCCAAAGCAAACACAATAAGAGAGATAACAAATGGTTTGTTGTCAATGGAAGGTAACCTTAATCATCTTGGAATAACAAAGAAGGTTCCTCGGAAATCATCATTGTCTTATATAAATGAACATCGAAGTTGGGAGTTATTTCGTGATTATTATTTGGAATTGTTTCAAATATTTATGCAGAAGGCAAATTTTAAGAACAAGAAATTCAAGATAAAGAAGAAAATTTATCTTTTAGATTCCACATTAATAAGTTTATGTTTAAAAGTCTATGATTGGGCGAAGTATACTAGAATTAAAGGTGCAATAAAACTTCATGTTTTGCTTGATAACGATGGTTTACTGCCTAAGTTTGTACATATAAGTGATGGTAAGAAGTCTGATGTTAGAGCTGCAAACAAAGATCTTACGCTTCCCAGTAATTCGGTAGTTGTAGCAGATCGAGCTTACATTGATTTCCAAATGCTAAATAAATGGAAAGATAATGAAGTGAATTTTGTAGTTAGGTGTAAAGAAGATGTTAAGTTTGTAGAATATGAAGAAAGGGAACTCCCGGAAGAGAAATCTCAAAATATCTTGAAGGACCAGAAAGTTCTATTGGAAAATCCCCAGACTAGAAAATCATATCCCGATAAATTAAGAATGGTAACAGTCTATGATGAGAAAAATAACAGAACAATGTACCTTTTGACCAATAATTTTAATTGGACAGCACAGACCATTTCAGAGTTATACAGACAACGATGGCAAGTGGAAATTTTCTTTAGAGAACTCAAATCTTTATTTAAAATCAAAACATTTATCGGTACATCGGCAAATGCAGTAATGATACAGATTTGGACAGCACTGATAACAATACTAATATTAAAATACTTGAAACAAATATCCCAATATCATTGGAGTTTATCCAACTTGGTTGCCTTCATCCGAATGAATTTATTTGTGAAAATATCGCTCTTAGAATGGCTAAATCATCCATTTAAGCGGTGGGAAGAGCTAGAGGAAGATTTAAATTTACAACTAAAATTATTCTAAAGGGGGGATTGATTTCAAAATTCTGTAAAATCTGTCCAATACATCTAAATTAACTGACTTATTATATCTTTTAAAAATGTTTTGGACAGTAATGCTTTTCAATATCAGCACACCCTCTCTTTTTCCGAGTAAGTAAAATTTGAATTCGTTAGTTTAAAAGAAAAATATATTCCATGCTTCAGAAATTTGACGAAAGAAACAAGAACTTAAAAATTTTTGTCGGAGGAGAACTCTTTCAACGCGAAGATGCTAAAGTATCTGTCTTTGACAGCGTGGTCCAGGGTGGAGATGCAGTCTGGGAAGGGCTTCGGGTTTACAATGGCTTAATCTATTGCTTCGATGAACATATTGACAGGCTCTTTGCATCCGCAAAGTCCCTTGCATTTGAAAATGTCCCTTCGCGTGAGTATATAAAAAATGCAGTCATCGGAACTCTTGCTGCAAACGGAATGAGAGACGGGACTCACATCAGACTGACTCTTTCACGTGGAATAAAAATTACTTCCGGCATGGATCCGAGACTTAATCAATACGGATGTACCTTAATAGTTCTTGCAGAATGGAAAGATCCGGTTTATGATAATCAGTCCGGAATAAAGCTGATCACTGTTTCGACCAGAAGAAACAACCCTCAATGCCTCGATTCAAAAATTCATCACAATAATCTTCTTAATAATATTCTCGCAAAGATCGAAGCTAACCGCTGCGGAGCAGATGACGCGATAATGCTTGACATTTACGGATATGTATCCGAAACCAATGCAACAAATATTTTCATGGTAAAAAACAACAATCTCGCTACTCCTCATGCTGATTCGTGTCTTCCCGGTATTACCAGGGGAATTGTATTGAAACTCGCAAATGAATTGTCAATTGAAAATGAAATAAGAAATATTTCCATCTCGGAATTCCACAATGCAGATGAAGTCTTTACAACAGGCACAATGGGTGAACTTACTCCGGTGAATGAAATTGACGGGAAAAAAATTGTGAATAACTTTGGTTCGGAGATACTCCGGAAGATTAGAAATAAATTTGTTGAATTGACTTCGCTACATGGATTGAAACTTCCTTGAAAAGGGTTGAATCAGGAACCGGTGCCGTTTATTTCTCACCTCTGATGATAATAGCTTCTGCATTGAGTCTTACTTCTCCGTTGGGAAATTTATCGTTGAGAATCCTGAAAAGCTCTTTTCTGATTTCTTCTCTTTTTTCATTGCTCAGATTTTCCAGCGCCGAAACAACCTGCACTGACATTTCCGATTTAATGTCCCAGTAATTGCTTGCGCTTCCGTAATTCTCAACAATGCTGACTTCCTTTTGATTAATGTTCTTTAATCCGTTTCTTCTGAACATTTCCGATACAAAATTTTTACCCGCGCACCTGAACATCCACGGCTTGTCCGCTGCCGGTGGCGGAGGCAGCTCAACAAATTTCTTCAGGACATTCATCATCACTGTTACCCATGCATTCCTCTCCGGAACACTCCATACCGCTATTGCAATTCTTCCTCCGCTTCTTAATACGCGCATCAATTCCCTCAATGCAATTTCCATATCGGGAAAAAACATGAATCCAAATCTGCAGCTTATTGCATCAAATGATTCATCATCGAAAGGCAAATCCTCTGCACTGGTTACGAAAGTCTCAAAGTTTTTGATCCCCAAAGTTTTTGCTTTCTCATTTGCAACTTCAAGCATCTTCGGTGAAAGATCTGTTGCAGTAACTCTTCCTTCTGAAACTCTTCTTGCAATCGAAAGCGACGGTTCTCCCGTTCCTGATGCAATATCAAGAACGCTTTCATTCGGCTTCAATTGCAACAAGTTGATTAACTCTTCTGTGAATGGCCGTTTAAGTTCTGTAGAGAATGAATCCCATTTGCTCCATGCTTCGGAAGAACGGTTCCAGATTTTTTTCTGCTCTTCTCTGATATCATTGCTCTCTTTTTCCATTGTCGTCTTGTTTCAATTTGTCAAAAGTATTTAAAATAAAATTCAGATCCATTTTCTCTTGTTGAAGTAAAGTATCATTCCAACTGCTACGATAACCATAATTACGATGCTGACATAAAAACCTGACTGACCTTGTGAAATCGGAAACTCGAAGTTCATTCCGAATATTCCGGCTACAAGGCTTAATGGAAGCATTATTGTTGCAATGATTGTAAGGAATTTCATTATCTCATTCATTCTGTTGTTGATAATCGAGAGATATGAATCCAGCATCCCTGCTGCATAGTCTCTGTATGATTCGGTTGTATCTGTGACCCTTACAAGATGGTCATATACATTTCTGTAGTAAACCGACTCTTCCTGCGAAATTAAATCCGAATCTCCCCGAGTCAGCTTAAATAAAACTTCTTTCTGATAAGAAGAAATTCTCCGGAGACGGATGAGCTCCTTCTTTGCATTTAATATCTTCTGAAGTGTAGTGCTGTTAGGAACTCTTTTGAACAACTCTTCTTCAATCGAGTCTGTTTCAGTCTCGAAACAGTCCAATATCGGATAATATCTGTCTACTATCTCATCAAGTATCAAATTTAAAATGTAGTCAGGACCTTTTCTGAATGACCTTTCACTAAGGATCGTTGATGTTGTATTGAATATCGAATTCTCTCCCGGTTCATTATGAATTGTTATTAAAAAATTATGTCCAAGAAAACAACTAAGAGAAAAAATTTTGTATTTAAATGTCTTGCCTTCCTGTGATATGCCGTTAAAGACTATAAATAAGTACTTGTCAAAATCATCTATCTTTGGATGATGAACCTTATGATCCTTGAGATACTTTAGTGAATCCTCAATTGCAAGCTGATGAAATCCAAATATACTGCTAAGCAATTCCTGACTCTCTGCGGCAGTTGCGCCATAAATGTCTATCCACAAATTGTCCGTACATTCGTAATCCCAGGTCTTGAGATTCTTTGGATCAATCTCTTCAATTCCTTTATCCGGAGAATATCTAATTATGTTTATCATTCTTGTCTATGATAATTATGAACTCGCCTTTAAGGTTTTCCTCTCCGATTTCATTAAGTATTTCCGAAGCGGTTCCGCGAAACTGCTTCTCGCTCTTCATTGTAATGTCAACGCCGGCAAATATTTTTCTTTCCGGGAAAACTGTTCCAATGTCCTTGAGCAGCGCCTTCAATCGGTATGGCGCATCCATAAGTACAATCGTTTGATCAGATGAACTCAACTGCTGAATCTGATTCATCCGAATCTCCGATTTAGGTGAAAGAAAACCATGATAACTGAATCTGCTTATATCAAATCCGCACAAAACTAAAGCTGCCATTATGGAATTTGCGCCGCCTATGAACTCTATACTTATGTTCGCATGAATGCATCTTGTCAATAATTCATATCCGGGATCAGAAAATACAGGTGTCCCGCAATCAGATATCAGCGAAATATTTTTCCCTGCAATCAGATCATTGAATATCTCATCACTTGCTGATTCTTCGTTATGCTCATTCAGCGCAAACAACTCTTTTTCTATTTCAAAAAACTTGAGAAGTTTACCTGCCTCCCGATATTCTTCGCAAACTATGTAATCACAATCGTTCAGCATCCTCAATGCTCTTAGTGTAATATCCGAATAATTTCCAATCGGTGTGCTGATGATGTTTAAACTCAATCCCGGTTTCTTAAATGAGAATTCTAAATTTTAAAAATATTTCTGTCAATTTCATCAATTAAATCTAAGATCCATAATTTAAGATTTCTGATCTATTTTCTGTAACTCGGAAATGTTCGCCTTTCCAAATTTCCGGCTCCTATTTACCCGTGCTTCCGTATCCGCCCCTTCCGCGAATTGTTTCAGAGAGTTCGTTTGATTCTTCAAGAGTTGCATTTTCACAACTTGAAATTACAAGTTGTGCAATCCTGTCCCCGAAGTTAATTTCAAAATCTTCTTCCCCCAGATTAATGAGCAGAACTTTCACTTCACCCCTGTAATCAGAATCAATAGTCCCGGGGGAGTTCAAGACTGTTACTCCGTGCTTGAGTGCAAGTCCGCTCCTCGGTCTGACCTGGCCTTCGTATCCGTGGGGAATTTCAAGAATCAGATTTGTCGGAATTAATGCCCTTGAATTTGGGGGTATGACAATGGTTTCGGAAGATGAAGAACTGATGTCCATTCCTGCAGAGTGTTCGGTCTTATATTCCGGGACTACAACAGCTTTGCTGTCATTATATTTTTTAAAAAATATTCTCATCAACCAAAAAGGCAGCTTACTTTCTTTAGAAAGCAGAGCCGCCCCTTGAACAAATTATCAAAAAAATTATCTGTAATCATTCAAATTAAACAGACCGAAAATCATTGCAATGATGAAGAAGAAAATCCCTATGATTGAAATAACTACATTTATTATCCCAAGCCACATTCCGATCTTAGCAAGTGTCCTGCCTGCCTCCGGCGATTGACCGGAGTTAATTTTGTTCAACTCCATTTTTCCCATTATCCACGCAGGTATAGCTGCGAAAATTGAGCAACCTACGTATGCAAGTATCCCTAGAACCAATGCGATAATTGCGTTTGAGCCCGCTCCACCGCTTGTGCCGGGACTCGTCGGGGGATGAGGTGGCGGATTGAAACTTGGCGGTGGCGGAGGCGGGGGAGGAAAATTCCCGCTTCCCGAATCAGTCCTGTAAAGTGAAAATGATTTCATTCTCAATATTTAGTTAAAGAATTTTAGCAAATATAAAACAATAGTTGGAAAATATAAACACGATTGTTTCAGTAGAGACACCGGATGACGCGGGTGTCATTTACCTCTTCCAAAAAAACAACATCTCTGTATTTTTGTCAATAGCACTTGTCAAATCATCATAGTCCATCTGCTTCATTTCAGATATTTTCTTAAGTGTATGTATTATAAATGCCGGCTCATTTGTCTTTCCCCTGTATGGAACAGGCGGCAGAAACGGTGAATCAGTTTCTGAAAGCATTCTCTCTGCAGGAGTCTGTTCTACAACTTCCGCTGTTTTGAAATTTTTGTAAGTTATGTTACCACAATACGAGACATAAAAATTTCTGAAGTCAAGAATGCGTTTCAGCTCTTCCGCATTTCCGCTGAAGCAATGAAAATGCCCCGATAGTTTATCATCAATTTTTTCTGATATCATAGAGATTGCATCCTGTGTAGATTCGCGTGTGTGAATTATTATCGGAAGTTCCATCTGCTTTGCCAATTCAATGTGAAGCCGGAAAAATTCCTTTTGCTTTTCCATTCCAGACTTATCCCAGTAATAATCAAGACCTGTTTCGCCAATCCCAACTACTTTCCTGTTCGCAGCTAATTTTGCTATTTCTTCAATTGCCGAATAATCTGCTTTTGAAACATCACACGGGTGAATCCCGATAGCGCAATAAACCTGATCATACTTCGCGGCAAGTTCAATCACTGCTCTTGACGTTTCTGCGTCAACGGCCGGAACGATAATTCTCTTTACTCCTGCATCTTCAGCTCGTGAAACTATATCGCCGATTTGCGAAATCAATTCAGGATAATACAGATGAGCGTGAGTGTCAGTAATCAATTCAGTAATTCCGATGTGTGAGAAATAATTGCTTTTAGTAGTGCGGAAAACTTTGGATATGCGAGTTCTCCGGCTTCAACGACTTCTTTATGGCTTGTGATTGCAGAAGAATTTGCTGAAAGTAAATTCGTAATGCAGGATAATCCAATGGTTCTGATGCCTGCTGAAGCAGAGTATGTCAGTTCCGGAACAGTTGACATTCCCACAGCATCAATTTTCTGCCTGTTGAGAAATCTGATTTCCGATCCTGTTTCGTATGCAGGTCCCTGCGCACAACAATAGCTTCCTGTGCGGAGCGGAATTTTTTTCTTCAGCGCCATTTGCCTCACTTTTCCAATCAGCGTATTGTCAAACATCCTCATTTCCGAAGGATGCGGGGTAATGCTGCGGTAAAGAAAATTGTAATGCGAATTGATGAGCATCAGATCAGCAATTCTGAAATTCTTGTTGAGACCTCCTGCAGCGTTTGTAACAATGAGCAGCCTGACACCATATTCTTCTGCTATCTTCACATTTTGAAGTATCTCATCAAAAGAATATCCTTCATAGAAATGTTTTCTTCCGGAGAAAAGCATTGTCTCTGTTCCCTCAATCTTTCCTCGGACGATTTGAATATTATGAAAACTGCCGGCATCTTCAGATATAATTTTGGCAGAGTCCAATTCATCTTTAAATCTGTTAAGCCCTGAACCGAGTATTACTCCAACAAGTGGATTCAAATAATTTTGACGTTAAGTTAGTATTGAAAATTAGCTTATTTAATTTATAAGATATATAAAGATTTTGAGCCTGCTCATTGAGTATGCATCTGTCTTTGTGGAGGAGATTGAGCTAAAACGTGATTAACACCGGTACGCAATCGCTATCGCATTCTTAAATTTACATCATCATTATTGTATCATTGCGTCAAGTGGACTTTGATGCCACAGTTTCCTGATTTAATCTTTCTGATATAATGATTAATTTTCGTAAAACTAAAAATTGAAATCAATTCCGTTCGATTCGCTTCCTTCATATAGTGAACTTTATCTCACCTACATATCTGATTTTGAAAAACTTAGAAATTTCTATGCTTGCAATTTCAGGAATGAAAATGAAATTCTTGAATTAGTCCGCAGAAAAGAATCTCAATATCTTTCCGGCGCTGAATTTACGAGGGATACACTTTGCGAAATCCTTAAAGAACAGAACAAAGCATTCAATTCCGGAGAGAAGACTTTTGCAAATATTGCACTGCTAAGCCAACCAAAGACTTTTGCAATTGTTACAGGTCAGCAGCTCGGAATTCTTTCCGGGCCTTATTACACGCTGCTCAAGGCGCTCAATGCAATTCGTCTCGCAGAACAGTATAATGAAAAATTCAAAGATTACAAATTTGTCCCTGTATTCTGGCTTGAGTCGGACGATCATGATTTTCCGGAAATTAATAACATAAATATAATATCCAAAGAAAACGAACTCAAAAACGTCAGGTATCTTCCCGGCGGTGAAGAATCCGAAAAATATCTGAAACCAGCAGGCAGCATTGTGCTTGACAGATTCATTGATGACTTCATTTCCGAAGTTGAGTCGTCGTTTAACAAGTCTGACTTTACAGATTTTCTATTTTCTGAAATCAAAAATTCATACACCGTCGGAAAGAGCATTACCGAAGCGTTTGCGGAATTCATGAATTTTCTTATCGGAGATAAAGGACTCATATTCATCAATCCTTCTGATGCGAAGATCAAAAATCTTCTCAAGCCCGTCTTCAGAAGAGAACTTGGGACATCACCGCAGTTGTGCGAGGAAGTAATCAACACATCTGTTGAGCTTGAGAAGGAATTCTCTCTTCAGGTCAAGCCAAAGCCCATAAATCTTTTCTACATTCACGAAGGAAACAGATATCTGCTTGAGCCGCGCGACAACGGAATCTTTGCACTGAAACATTCGCGACAGAAATTTTCAGCCGATGAATTGTTCGGATTGCTTGAATCCAATCCTGAAAGGTTTAGCTGGAATGTCGTAACCAGACCTGTGTGTGAAGATTATATACTTCCGACTGTGGCTTATGTAGCCGGTCCATCGGAAATTTCTTACTTCGGCCAATTCGGAAAAGTATATGAATTCTTTGGGGTCCCCATGCCTGTAATTTATCCAAGGACTTCCGTTACCATCATTGAATCAAAAATCAAAAACTTCATGGAAAGGAACAGGATTTCGTTTCAGGAATTATTCACCGGAAAAAATTTGTCTCTGAAGCTGATCTCGAATTTATCCGAAGTCAGTGCGGAACAGATATTCTCCGATCTTAAAGATGAATTGATTGCACTTTTTTATACCTATGAAAAGGAATTGTCAGGGATAGATATCAACCAGACAGAATCGTTTTCAAAGAGAAACAAGCAATTTGTCGAATCGCTTCAGGTGGCAAAGGAAAAATTTACCAATGCACAGATCAGGCAGAATGAAGTGATCTCAAACCAGCTTGCTAAAACTCTGATGAATGTATTTCCTTCAAACACTCTCCAGGAAAGAATGCTCAACATTTCATACTTCCTTAATAAATACGGTCATGATTTTGTAAATTACCTGTTTGAAGAAATTAAGATTGACTGCTTTGAGCATCAACTGATTAATACCCCGCAAACGCAGTAACAATAACATCTTTCGATTGCATCCCATAAAAAAAATATGCATCATTCGACTTTCGTCTCTTGGAGATATCATACTCTCGTTTCCTCTTGCAGCTAAATTGAAAAGGAAATTTCCTGACGCTGAACTTCATTATGTAACTCGTGCAAAGTATAAAGATGCTGCCGGACTTCAGCCCTCGATAGATAAGATTTTGTTGCTTGAAGATTCACTGAATGACCTTCGGAAGAAAATGAAAGATGAAAAGTATGACCTGATAATTGACATTCATAAGAATCTGAAGAGTCTGTATTTGAAAACATTCAATGCCCGGAAGACAGTCGCATACAAAAAAGACACCATAAAGAAATTTCTGCTCGTGAAATTCAAACTAAATCTGTTTGAAAGAATCATCCCTGTATGGGAAAGATATTTGCTTGCCGCGGAAAAACTGATTGGGGAGTACGGAGATTTTGAAACAGGAACTTTGAAAATTGAAAACCAAAAATTTGTGGAAGGGGATTACATTGTGATTGCTCCTTCTGCAAGACACTTTACAAAAACGTATCCGGCTGTTAAATTTATCGAAGCAGTCAGGAAGTTCAGGGAAATGAGTGATTTGAAAATTGTTTTAACAGGCGATGGTTCTGAAAGAGATACAACTATTTGCAAAATTGTCGAATCGAACTGTGATGGAATGATGAATCTCTGCGGGAAGTTGAGTATCAAAGAACTCGCAAGTGTCCTTGCAGGAAGTAAAGCTGTATTTTGCAATGACAGCGCGGTTCTTCATCTGGCAGAAGCAGTAGGGAAGCGGGTTACGGCCGTCTTCGGATCAACAGTGAAAGAGTTTGGTTTCTTTCCCCAACTTCCGGGATCGGCAGTTATGGAAGTAAATGAATTGAGTTGTCGCCCATGTACGCATTTCGGAAGAGAATCATGTCCTCTCGGACATTTTAAATGCATGAATGAAATTAATCTGGAAATTAAATTATAGATTGTGTCAAAAATAATTCTAAAAAAGAACGAAGACAGGAGATTGGCAGGAGGTCATCAATGGATATTCAGCAACGAAATCGAAAGTGTTTCACCGGAGGCCGTAAGCGGGGAAGTTGTTGAACTTTTTTCCTCCGGGGGCAAATTTCTCGGCAAAGGGTTTTACAATAAGAACTCACTCATTGCATACAGGCATCTTACATCGAAAGATGAAGAAATAGATAAAGCTTTTTTGTTCAAGAGGATCAGCATGGCAAATTCACTTCGCAAGAAAAACAATTTGTGCGCGGAAGTTTACAGAATGGTTAACAGCGAGAGTGATTTTCTTCCGGGATTGATAATAGACAAATTCGAAAACAGGTATTCAGTCCAGACATTTGCATTGGGGATTGACAATTATCTTCAGACGGTTAAGGAAATACTTGTTGAAAATTTTAAGGCAGCGATGATAGTTGAGAAGAATGATAATCAGCTTCGCACGCTCGAAGGACTGGAGAGAAAACAGGGGATAATATTTGAAGAAGGAGATATGGGTGATAAAACATTTGAAGTTACGATTGATGATTTAAAGTATGAGATAGATTTGCTGAACGGGCAGAAAACAGGATTCTATCTCGATCAGCGGGAGAACAGGAGAATAATCAGGGATTACGTTAAGGAAAATTATTCCGTGCTGGACTTATTCTGCAATGAAGGCGGATTTGCAATCAATGCCGCGTTTGCTAAGGCCTCTGACATTACAGCCGTTGACTCATCGGAGCATTCAATCAAGATGGCAAAAAGAAATGCTGAACTGAACGGATATCAGGAAGTTAATTTTGTCTGCGGAGACGCGTTTGAATTTATCAACTCAAAATTTCAGTCAGCCGACAGATATGATTTCATAATTCTTGACCCGCCGTCGTTTACAAAATCCAGAAAGAATCTGATACCCGCTCTGAAGGGATATGAAGAACTTAATTATAAGGCGATGAAACTCCTCAAGCCAAATTCGTTTCTGTTTACATTTTCCTGCTCACATCATATCAGTGAAAAAAACTTCGAGGACATGCTTAACATGGCATCTGCAAAAGCAAAGCGAAAGATACAGATAGTTGAATTCAGAAATTGTTCATTTGACCATCCGGTCATACCACAAATGAATGAGACAAAATATTTGAAAGGATATCTTATCAGAGTTAGCACATAACAGACCCTGTATTTTTACTATTGAGGTACAATGTTTGACATTGTCAGACAACTTTCAGTAAGTATTTCTGTAGGGAGGTTTTGTAACACAAGGAGTATCAGATTTACGACATGAAGAATACAAGGAGCTTATGGAGTTATCGTATGTACAAAAATATTTGTATTTCTAAATGCAATAGTAACATCGGTTATGTCAACAAAGTTATCCCCGTTGAGATCCGTGTTAACATATCCGGAAACCAGATGACTTGCATCATTAAAACACAGAATCAGATCTGTTAAATCTACTGTACCTGATTGATTTACGTCACCGTTGTATATTGCATATCTCAAAGGCGATGAATCAACAAGGATCTGATTGCTTCCAAATGCCTGCGACGAAGCACTTGTAAAGTCATAATTTATTTTGTTGTTTGAAATACTAAGAGGAACGGCACTCCACGTTTGGACGCTGTTTCTGTGTTCTAAAACAACGTAGTAATTCTGATTAGCTAAAGTATTGAATTCCAATGAAGCGCTGCCGTCAGTTCCGACTGCTGTTCTCTCGGCATCTGCTATTGAATAAGGCGAAACCTGTTCTCGCAATTCAATAGTTATAAAGTCAATCCCCAAAAGTGCAATATTGAAATTTTCTAAAATTATAGGCAGAAGCGACCTGGCTGATGGGTGTGCCTGCCCGTTGACTTTGAGGTTGAAAAAAGCTGTGTATATAGCAGGCGAGTTATTCTTAAAAAGTTCTCTAAGAATGATGACTTTTTGTTCCGCGGGTGTGACATTTTTTCTCGTTCATAATAGAATTTCCCGCCTGCGGAGCGGGCAGGCTGTTGTTTAGTTTACAAAAATAATTATTCAGAAATTCCATTTCCACTTGAAGCATTACAATATGGGGATACCCAGTTTACAAATCTAATACAATTGAAATGTTATTCTTAATTCTTGAAATAATGATCTCAGGGAGTTCCCCTATTTTTTTTAGTAAACGAGTATTGTCAATTGCTCTTATTTGATCAATGAGTATATCACAGTCCTGTTTTAGATTCGCTATTCCTTTTTCAAGATGAACTCTCAAAATTTCAGATTCTGTATTTATATTAGAAGTTACCGGGCATATTATAGTTGATGAGTGAAAGTTATTGAGCAGGTCGGTTTGAATTATTAACACGGGGCGAACTTTCCCCGATTCAGTTCCATATCTTGGATTTAGATTTGTAGTCCAGATTTCAAATTGTTTAATCTTCATTTTCAAACTTCTCAAACTCTCTAAGAATTTTCATAGATTCAGTTCTAACAAGACGTGACTCCTTATGCAACTGCTTCGACAGGA
>JBDHXH010000032.1:0-30152 GCA_039810605.1 Ignavibacteria bacterium
ATGTCGGTCAGGGTGATTGCTCACTTATCAAAACTCCGGATGGAAGAATAATCCTGATTGATTGCGGCAGAGCCGGAGTATCTTTTGACAGCGGCGAGAGAACGATTGCTCCATACTTGAGGAGAAATTCAATCAATAAGATTGATCTGCTTATCATTACTCATCTTCATGATGACCATATCGGAGGAGTCAATTATATTCTCCGGAACTTTGAAGTCGGAAAAATCCTCGAAAGCTCGCAGCTTGCAAATTCGGAAATAACAAGCAGGATGAATGAACTTATATCCGAAAAGCACATTGATCGTGTGACAATCAGATCCGGAATGTATGCGGACGATATTCCGGATTTGAGAATGTACTTTCTCTTTCCGTCCGATGAATTCATGACTACCGCAAACAGCAAAGGAAAAGATAATCTCAATAATGGTTCAGTAACATTCTTGCTGCATTACAGATCATTGAAAATACTATTCACCGGTGATATTGAGAAAGAAGCAGAAGTGTTTATATGCAAAACATATTCGCAATTCCTTAAATCAAACGTGCTCAAGGTTGCTCATCATGGCAGCAGAACTTCTTCAACTCCGGAATTCATTAATTTTGTTAAGCCGGAGTTTGCCGTCATTTCCTGCGGAGCAAAAAATAAATTCAAACATCCGTCCCCGGAAGTATTGAAAAGATTTGAACAATTAAATACTGCTTTGTTCAGAACAGATCTCGACCGCGCTGTAATATTTGAAAGCGATGGTTCGAAGTTTGAACGAATTGAATGGAAGTGAGAATACCACTTCTCAAATGTTAGAATTAGAAACTTGGATATGTTCAGGACGATTTATTTATCAGAACTGTATGCTTACCAGATAAACCGATTTGTCACGTGTGCCCAGAAATGAAAGAACATTTGTACCTGCGTCGTAAGAAGTTTCGTCAATTGTGTTATAAGTCTTTCCAAGTGAAGAGTTGTCAACAAAAACTTCCATTTTCGAAACTGAAGTAATCGGATCATTATCAACTGTTCCTGCGAAGAACAACTTGTCCTTGATGAATGTGAGATTAGAAATATTTGTGAATGAATTTTTCCCGCTGACTGAATTTGAAGGAAACGGAAGTCTGCCCGCAGATGTGACTACAAAGGCTCTGAAACTAATTGAATCAACTTTTTCCTCACCGACAAACGCATATTCATCGTTTGCTTTGAACTTCAAAATCGAATATTCATTTTGGAAGGATTGTGATGTGATGTATTCATAATTTCCTATGAGCCTGTCTCCAATGTAGGCGAAAGATTCGGACTTCTTTTGCATATCGCTGTCTTCATAATTCTGTGCAACGAAAAATATTTCGCCACGCGGTGTATATCCATAATCATAAATGTCATCAAATTTATCTTTTGAAAGAATCACTCTGCTTTCTCCGTAGTTGAGCATCAAGAGCGTTTGTTTTTTCTTCAGGTCTGCCATGCCGCTATAGAGAAGTTCTCCGCCAGGTCCTGATTTCACGGTGCTTATATTATATCCCATTTCGTATGCCTTCATATTCTTTACAAAGAATGATTGCGAATAGAATTGGTCATAAGATTCATCTTTACCCTTATTCTTATCAGCAGGAACTATCACCTCATCAATTCCCACATAGGTTGCATCGTTTCCCTTCAGCTTCACGTAATTCAATCCATAACCGAATGCAGGGATGCCTTTGAGTTTGCCGGTGTACTTCACGAGTTGTTTCTGATTTCCCCTGACGAGATAATATGCATATCTATATTCCATGATAGAATCGCCTGCTGTATAAACAGGCTCATTGTCAGAATCAAACTGCAGCGGTGTTGTTACAAGCTCAAATCTGTCATATTCCTTTTTTCCCGAGACCACAAATTCATTTCCCGCTTTTTCAAAAAACTTTCCTCCCTGTTTTGCAATGTAACTTAGCTCACCGTTCCTGTTCAGCATTACACTTGATTCATAGATGTCAGAATATTGAGTCTGCACTTCGCTTGTTTCAAAAATTATTTTAGCCCTGTCATTTGAAATTGCAATAAACCCTCGTTCTCCTTTTTCATTCCTGAAATAAGCATCGTTTTCAAGCCGTCCCTCGTCTCCTTCCATTGTCTCACGGGATTCATTATATCTGTAAATAGGTTTGATCACGTCATAACTTTCAGATTCGCGGAATCCCCCTTCGATGTTGTATATGCCAATCTTAAATTTTTCATTTTCCTTAAAGATAAAAACATATTCTCCGTTGTTGTTGATGTAATTTCCATAGGCGTCAATGTATCCTGCGTTTCTTACTTCCTTTCCGTTTACAATCAGGAAACTGTTGTCTATTCCGTAGTCAGCTTTGTAATTTCCCGTTATGGCATAATAATTTCCCTTCTTGTCAAAAAGAATGTTATCACTCTCGGCGTAATCATATTTTTCCGATACCGAGTTATTTGATATGATGAAATACTTTCCTTCGTCTTCAAGGCGGTAAACGTAACAGTAATTTCCCGAAGGGATGTCAAGCTTCACGTTATATGCATCAGCGTTTCCTTTGTAGTCGAGCTTAAAAATTTCCTTTTCGTTAAGCACTTGTGATGAAATGTTTTTTAGAAATGAAAATGTTATCACAATACTGAATAGAAAAATTTTTTTCATCTGTTGAAATAGTTACGGGGTTATGTCTTAGAATAATTGTGAATTTAATATGAATGGTAAAGCTGTATTTTCCCTAGCATAAGGGATTGCCGGAGAATTATACAGAGAACTCTTTCTCCGCTTTTTTCCCTTCCTCAACTTCCTTGTTCAAAAAAATTGTAAGGACAGTTCTGACAACAACTATTCCTCCCAGGATTGCAAGATCCTGAAATGATGGTTCAAGTATAGTTCTTATGATATCGGAGGCGATGAGGAATTCAAGTCCAAGCAGAAGATAATATCCTATCCGCAATCGTATGATGGAAATATATTCTAAGTTATACTTGTTGTTTATTCTGCCGATTTCATTTTTCAAAAAAAGAATGACTCCTATAATCGAGCCATAGGCAATAATGCATAAACTGATGACACTGATTACAAATGAAATCTCATTTAATATTTCCGTCATTAGCATGTTTGCAAAATTAGTATTCTTCACCTAAATCTACAAGATTCAAAAAATCCTTGCGTCCTGCAGCTGCTCTCTTCAGATTTTCTATTACTTCATCCCATCTTTGAAGATCATTAAATGGTGAAGCAGCTCTGTGAGGAGACATGACTAAGTTCTTCAGTTTGTGAAACGGATAATCAAACGGAAACTCTCTTCCCCGTCTGTCCTTCTTAGGTGAATAATTGTACCAGACATCAATTGCTGCGCCGGAAATTGTTCCTTTCTTCAATGCTTCGTAAAGGTCCTTTTCATTTACAATATTGCCTCTTGCAACATTTACCAACAGACCATTCTTTCCCAAAAGTTTCAACTTATGTGCGTCAATCAGGTTATCGGTTTTCGACGTATGAGGGACTGCAATTATCAGTATATCAATTGCTTTGAGAAATTCATTCAAGTGATTTACTTCAAAAAAAGACCTCTTCTTTTTTTCGACCGGAGTAAGTTTTCGTTTGAGGATGTAAAACTCATTATCAAAACCGGAAAGAAATTTATGAACGTTTTTGTTGATCGCGCCATAGCCCATCAATCCGATTTTTCTGTTGCGCAGCGGAATGCTTGCGCTGAATACATCTTTGTTGTCGCTGGTTCTCCAGATTCCCTTCTTCATCCACTCATGATGCGCAATGATTCTGTTCATAAGACACAGCAGCATTGAAACAGCATGTTGAGCTACGGAATATGAATGTCCGTGACCATTTACCAAAGGTATGTTTCGCACGCTTGACTGTTTGCGGAACAATTCAATATGATGCTTGACCCCGGTCCCCGGATTTATGAACAGTTTAAGATTCTTGGACGCTTCAAGGAGCTGTGCCGTTGCTCTCCACCCAACAATGACCTGCGCATTCACTGATTTCATCAGCAGATTTTTCTTACTGAAAGTTTCGGGAAAAATCAGATTGATATTTTTGTTCGCTGATAATTCCTTTCGGAGATGCCTTTTTAACTCCGGCTCGACTCGCCAAAGAAAGAGCACATTTAACATTTTCATTTTACTTCAATGTTGCTTCAATCTTATCAACATAATTTTTTGCTTCAAGCAGCCCAATTTTTTTTGTTTGGACAACATACTTGATTGCAGAGATTTTTTTTCCACTGTGCAAGAAGTCTAATACGACTTGCCGGATATCTTCCCAATTCGTTTCATCTGTATTGCCTGCTTCTCTTCTTCCCTGAACAGACAATGTTTTTTTATCTGTCATGTCCACAAAAGCTTTTGCTTCTGTCAGGCTAAAATTGAATGTATCACGCATGTATTTTATTGCCTCAATCTTTTTTCCCTGTATAATCATTTCTTTTACCCTTACTAAATCATCTTGTCCCGGAGTTCTATAAATGGCAGAATCGCGGCGCAGTGTTTTCGTTGTGACACGGTCCCTTTTCAGAAAGAAGTATATCACAACAGAAAGTATAGCACCGATCAATATTCCAATGAGCATGAATTCCATATCAGATCCTGATTGATTCTTTAGACCTTTCAATCATCCTCTGAAGAAGTTGATTGTAATTGAAGATATTCCGTATCCGAATGTATAAATTGATATGCTCTGAATCATAATCTTTCTTCAGATATGCAATCTTTAAATATATTTTCTCGAGAACCGTTTCGAGATCGTTGTCCATTGCTTTCAGCGGATCAAGACCTTCCATCATTTCTTTTGTAACTTTTTTAAAAGTTATAAAATCAAAGGGCAGTCCGCATGTAATGGCTGCTTTGAGTTCCTCCACTTCAAGATTGTTGACAATCTTAATCATCCTTTCCTTCTTCAGTCTCTTTTCTTTATCGGCAATGTCTTCGAGAAACCTGTGGTTGAGTTTTGATTCTGTGAGAAGTGCTCGCTTGATTTTGTTGAGCGCCACTTTGTTCTTGGCCAGATCTTTTGTTACGTCGTATATTTCCTTAACAATGCTCAATTAGGCTGCAGTTTAACGATTTCGAATTTCAAGATTATATCCAAAATACTTGATAAACTAAAAAGCCGTAAGTAAAAAACTTACGGCTTCATAAATCAGATTCAATTTTGTGAATTCCGGAACAAACTTTATTTTACCAAAAGCATCTTCTTGGTATCTGTAAACGCATCAGTTTCCAGTTTGTAATAATAAACGCCGGAAGAAAGTTTTGTACCATTAAAGATTATGAAATGACTTCCCGGTTCCTGAACACCTTTATTAATTGAACCAACCAATCTGCCCATTGCGTCAAACACGCTAAGCTTCACGTTAGTTTGGGAACGAAGGTTGTATGTAATTTTTGTTGTTGGATTAAAAGGATTCGGGAAATTTTGCGAAAGCTGATAATCATTTGCTTCGATGCTTCCGTTGTTGATTCCGACAAGTCCGACAGTGAGAGCAACAGCTCTGACGTGGACAGGTGTTCCGTTAGAACCACTTGCTTTTATAACAACAGTGTAATTTCCTGCAGTCGTATTCGGTGCTGCATTTATTCTGACCAGAAGAGAATCGGGATAATTGTTCAATGTTGTACCATTCGGAAAAGAAGCGGTCAATGAACCGGCAGCCGGAGTCGGTGTTATTGTTGCAGAGAAAGTAACATTGTCAGTATATAGTTTCACAGATGGTACCACCATTCTGAAGGTAGCAACATTGGAATTATTGATAGTAATGCTTGAAGGACTTGCTCTCAAACCGAAATCCGGGAAATAAGCTACATAGCTTCCGAAATTATTATTTCTGAAATCTGTCCAGGCGAGCATTGAAGTTTTTGGATTAGAAACAATTGAATTATAATCTCCATAATAAGCAGGAGTTCCGCCGCCTCCGCAGCTTGTGCAATTGATTCTGAACTTTTTATTTGAAATCTTTTGATTGGTAACAAAGGATTGACCGCCATTTGTTGAATAAGTTGCGTACATTAACGCACTGTCGCTTGTCGGGCAATCTCTTGTGTCCATCCACTGTACATACAATCTTCCGGTTTCCTTATCACACCATGGCGCAGGCATCCACTGATTATTGTTTTGAGTATTGACATCATCATTCACCGTAACAGGGTTAGAAAATGTAGCGCCTCCGTCAGTTGAATATCTGCATAAAATATCAGGCTTGTTTCCGTCTCCTGCCGGAACGTTTGATGCATATATAACATAAAATCTTCCTCTATATGGACCGTAACTGTTATCTGCAGCTATGAATGGATATGGTCTCGTTCTCATATTCTGAACAGAATTTCTTCCGCCGACAAATGTACCTACATAGTTAGCAAAATTTTGAGCCGACATCAGAGAAAAAGTTGCACCTCCGTCAGTAGATCTGTTAAAAGTATAAACAGCCGCAAATGCACTGCCTGTACTCTTTACAAAATACACTGAACCACCCTGAATGCTTCCGTCCAGGCTTGGACCAACTGCAGTCATATTACCCGGCAGTGTATTACTCGAAGAAAAAGTATTAGAGAAAGATGCGCCAAGGTCAGTGCTTCTCACAAAATTTCCCGGGGTCATCGCGCCGTAAATATAATTTGAATATGGACCCGCGGATTGATCTGCTGCAATCCAGTTCTTATCGTTTCCGATGTTAGCCGAAACGCCTGTTCCCCAACTTACACTGTTGTTAGTTGATTTGATAACCCATGTTCCAGTGATAGGATTTTTCATGTTATCATAATACAAATTGCCGAGTGAATCGAAAGCTGTAACAGGGTCTCCAGCAACTCCGCTGGGAAATGAAGGATTGTTTCGGAGCCAAGTAAATCCATCGAGCGTGTAGTGAGTGCCGTTTGTATTCCATGCACAGAAATATTGAAGGGGATTTCGCGGATTCTCCGATATATGCACTTCCGCAAAATCAACACCTATGTCAAAATTGTCGTAATCATCAATTGTTACAACTGATGCAGGTGAACTGAAGTATGAATTTAAGTCCAGCATGAATTGCGGAACTCTGTCATAATTCGGGTCATCCCATTGAGCAGAAATCATCTTCGGCAGATTACTGAAAATAATCAGAACCAAAAATGCTGCTGACAGGTAAGTAAAGAATTTCTTCATTAATATTTCCCTTTCATTAAAATGTTTTTTGTGGCGTCAAGATAATAATTAATTGATGAAATTAAAATTGAATATCAATCTCCGAATCTCAAAGAATCTCAAAGTATCGCAAGAAATATAAAGAACAGGACATCATTGTTCCCGGACTTCTTCCCCTATCAGAAATAAATCTTTATACCAAGCAACTCTCTTCGCAGTATTTCTATCGCCCTTTGTGATGCTCGAGCTATATTTATCTGCCTGTTACTTCCGAACTTGAATTCCGCTGCGTAAGTTTTTCTTGCGGATGAAAACCCGATCCAGACAAGTCCGACAGGCTTGACCCTCGATCCTCCGGTAGGTCCTGCAACTCCGGTAGTTGATAATGCAAAATCTGTCTTCATAAGTTTCCTGATGCCATCGGCCATTTCAATTGCCGTTTCACGGCTGACGGCTCCGAATTTCTTCAATGTCGAATTTTTCACTTGCAGCAATTTCATCTTTTCACGGTTTGAGTAAGCACAAATTCCCCCTAAATAAAATTTCGAAGCGCCAGCAACGCTGACAATCAATGATGACAGCATTCCACCTGTGCATGATTCAGCTATGCTTAGTGTCTTTTTCCCCTTTGTAAAAATCTTCGCAACTACTTCTTCAATGGTAGAATCACTCTCTCCAAATATGTAATCACCGATTTTTTCTTTGATTAACTTTTCTATCCGCAGGATTTCATGTCCGGCAGCAGATTTGTTGTTTCCTGAAGCATCTATTCTTATTCTGACTCCCACAGGAGAAGGAAGGTATGCAAGTTTGCTTACTCCAAGTTTTTTCTCAACCTGAATTACTTTTTGATAAAGTGTAGATTCCCCAAGACCTGTAGTCAGTAATGTTTTATACTTATGAACATTCTTAATCTCCCTTTTGAAACGTTTCAGCAATAAGGGAACAACATAATCAGTCATCATCGCCTTCATCTCATGTGGTACTCCCGGCAAGACAACAAATATTTTATTCTTTCTTTCGATCCATATACCCGGTGCAGTTCCATTCGGATTCCAAATTGCTTTTGATTTAGATGGGAGCATTGCCTGACCTATGTTGACGGAAGGCATCGCAAGATTTCTCGATTGGAAGATTTTTTTTACGTGGCGCAGGATTCGCCAATTCATCACAAGGTTGTCGTTGAAAAATTTAAGCAGCGCAGGCTTTGTTATGTCGTCGCTTGTTGGACCAAGTCCGCCTGTGATAATCGTAACATCAAAATACTTCAGAGCATCTTCAAATTCCTCAAGCAATGATTTCTCACTATCCCCGACGACAACAGTTTTCTTGAGCGGAATTCCTGCTGCGGTCATTTTCTCTCCAATGAAAGCTGCGTTTGTGTTCACTACCTGACCAATCAGGATTTCGTCTCCGACTGTAATGAGTTTTGATTTCATAATGGTAAAGATCAAATTTAAGATCAGAATGGATTAAACCCGGACAGGGAGAAGAAGTAGACAGCGAGACCGGCATAAATTCCTGCTATGACATCGTCGAGCATTATTCCCAGTCCTGTATGTACCCTGTCAAAATATTTTGCAGGTTGGAATTTTGCAATATCAAAAAATCTGAAGAAAAAAAAGCAGACAAGCAGATAAAACAGGCTTAAATCATTTCCCGAAAAGATTATATAGATAAGTGCAGTAATCCAAATTCCTACAGCTTCATCAACAACAACTACAGAAGGATCATTCCCGTACTTTGTCATCATTTTCCTTGAAGTTACAACACCAAGCACAAAGAACAAAAGAATTAGTCCTGTCAACCAGACCGGATTCCTGACATCGTGAAGAAGCAAAACAGCACCCCCCGCGATGCTGCCAAGAGTTCCGCTTGCAACAGGCAGATATCCCGTGTAAAAGAAAGTCGCGATCAGCTCCGTAAGAAAATCAATCTTTACGTTCTCGTCAACAATCTTCTTTCTCTTTATAATCCTCATTCTAAGCGGCTCCTTTCGTTTTGTTTTCAAAAAAATATGAGATGCCGGTATAGACCGTCAGGATTGTAACGAGCAGCATAATAAAATAATTTATCCCGGAAGTCAGGAAATTAAATATTGCAGACTTCAACTCTTCGTCAATGTCATAAGATAATGAGCAGATCAGAAATACAAGAATGAAAATATATGTCATCTGAACAAACGTCTTGGTCTTCGCAATAAATGAGGTTTTCATTGTCTTGCCTTTGAATTCCTGGTATGACCTAAGAATCGTAATGACTATATCTCTTATGACAATCAGGACCACCATCCATAATGGGATAATATCCATAATGTAAAAAGCTATAAATGCCATAGAAGTAAGAATCTTATCTGCCAAGGGGTCAAGGAATATCCCCGTATTGCTTACCGACCCAAACTTCCTTGCGTGCCAGCCGTCATACCAGTCAGTGAGGACTGCAATCAGAAAAACCAGTAGTGATAATTTTCTGAAAAAAATATTTTCAGAGATGAACATGAAGAAAAAGATGGGTGATAAGAAAATTCGCAGCAGCGATAATTGATTGGGAAATGACAAATGCTTTTCAATTAAGAATTGGAAAGGTGATTTTCAGATTCAAAAATTTATTTTAGCACGAGACAACTTAATTTATTTAAGTACAGGATACCTTACCCGCGAAAATTTACTTAGCAATCAGGTTTAGATTGTTATTCTAAATTCTCGATTACAACTGCAATCCCCTGCCCCACACCGATACACATAGTTGCAAGTCCGAACTTCTTCTTTTGTTTCATCATTTCATTCAAAAGAGTAATGATGATTCTTGAACCGCTGCTGCCAAGCGGGTGACCGAGAGCAATTGCACCGCCGTTGACATTTACATTTTTGATATCGAGTTTCAGTTCATCAATGCAAGCAAGGCTTTGAGCAGCGAATGCTTCATTCAATTCAATCAAATCAATGTCATCAATACTCAACCCCGCCCTTTGCAAAGCTTTCCTTGTTGCAGGAACGGGACCAACTCCCATGCATGAGGGATCAACTCCGGCTACTGCTGATGAAACGAATCTTGCCAGAGGTTTGATATTATACTTTTTTACAAATTCCTCTGATGCGATCATCATCAGACTTGCTCCGTCATTTATTCCGCTAGAGTTGCCGGCTGTTACCGTTCCGCCCTCCCTGAATGCAGGCTTCAGTTTACCGAGTTTCTCAACCGTTGTATCTCCCCTCGGGAATTCATCTGTATCGAAAATGATTTTATCCTTTCTCGAAATTATTTCAACAGGAAAGATCTCATTCTTGAATTTTCCATCTTCGATTGCCTTCTTCGCGCGCATTTGAGATTCAAAAGCAAACTCATCCTGTCTTTCGCGTGTGATGTTATATTTTTCCGCAACATTCTCGGCTGTTTCGCCCATGGAGTAGGGATAGAACATTTTCGCAAGCTTCGGATTTGTAAATCTCCAGCCAATTGTTGTATCAAACATTTCCGTTCTTCTTCCGAATGCGTCCGGATTTTTTCCGATTACAAATGGTGCGCGTGTCATTGATTCGACTCCTCCGGCAAGGAAGCATTCACCTTCACCGTTTCGAATTGCTCTGACTCCGTCAATGAAAGCCTGCATTCCTGATGCGCAAAGGCGGTTGACAGTTGCCCCGCCAACGCTTATCGGCAATCCCGAAAGCAATACACACATCCTCGCAACATTCCTGTTCTCTTCTCCTGCTCCGTTTGCATTACCCAGAATAACATCTTCAATTTCTTCAGCAGGAATGTTCTTGTCGGTAAAGTTTCTTCTTACAATTTCTCTAATCAGCATTGATGCCATGTCATCAGGTCTGACATCTTTCAGGGCGCCCGCAAATTTTCCAATCGGAGTACGCAATCCATCAACTATAAATACATCTTTCATTCAGTTATGATTGTCTTTTCAGGTTTTAAAATGAATTTTTTGGAAATGAATTTTCATTAAATTAACTATTTATACTTTGTTTTTAAATTGAATTCTTAACGGGAGAATTGATTAGAATTGATTAGAATATTTTGTCTATCTCCGATCTAATGGGCACTGAATAAAATTTCATTCTGTGGTCTGACCTTGGGGATAATCGCCGGACACATGTATATTCATTTTAAAATTAAAACTGCGGAAAGTGTTCAAATTTGAAAATCATAGGAATATATGCTAAATTCTAAAACAATTTTTGAATTGAATATTAGTTTTCCTTATGGAACCTAATTAATTCATGAAACATTGAAAAACATTTTAAAAGGATTCCTCGGAAGAGTACCGACTAAAGATGACAGACTTGCAGAAGGATATCCCAGATATCTTGAAAAAGCCTCGTCGCTTGGAAAGGATCTCAATGATTTTCTGGATGAGGATATGGGATGGATAAAGCCTCTGCCGGTTCTTGAGGAAACACTGTTTCCCGTTTTCGACAAATTCAGTTCACCCGAAATTCTCGAGCTTGGTCCCGGCACAGGGAGATGGACGCGGCATATTCTGAAGAAAGCTAAGCAATACAACCTAAAGCGAATTACGCTTGTTGACCATTCGGAATGGATGATAAATTTTTTGAAGGAATATTTTAAAGATGAATCGGTAATTGAGTTCGTAAAGAATAACGGACAAAGTCTTTCTTTCGACCCCGGATCTTTTGATATCGTATTCTCGCAAGGTGTTTTCATTGAACTCAAACCGTCTTTTATTTATCTGTATTCAATTGAACTCTCTAAAGTAATAAGACAAGGCGGATACTTTGTCTTTGATTATTTCAATTTCGATTCGGATGAAGGATGGAATTATTTCATCGAAGAATCACACAAAGGAAACATTTACTATACATTCTATTCGGATAATTTCATTCAGAAGATTTTTACAATGGCAGGATTTGAATTGCAGAAAAAATATGTTTACGGAAAAGCTGTCTTTGCCGTCTTCAGGAAAATTGTGAAGGGAATTTGAATTTCAAAGAGTCCGAGATGGATCTTTCATTCAATGAAATCAGAACCTTGCATTAATTCCAATAGTCGGAAGTATTGGAAACATTCCTACAGATTTTCGTCTGATATTTAAATTATTGTCCAGCCAGTAATCATAACCAAGAACATTCTTTCTGTTATACACATTAATCACGTCGAGGTAGAATGCCCAGTTTGCTGACCAGAATTGAGTATAAGCCGTTGCTCTGAAATCAAGTCTGTGATATGCGGGTTTCTTGTCGGCATATTGATTTGAAACATTTCCATAATCAAGATTAAATATAACTGTTCCCGTAACAGGGTTGACTGCCATGGAATCGCCTACGAGTCGAGGCGTGATTCCGACCGGTGTTGTAATGGGAAAATTTGTCGCATAAGTAAATCGTGTTCCAAGTTCAAGCCAGTCGTTTACTCTGTAATTCAGTACTACATTTGCAACATGTCTTTGATCGAATCTGTACGGAATGGTCACTCCGTATTTATCTCTGTCTGAAAATGACAAAGAGTAATTGACCCATCCGTAAATTTTAGTCTTAGGTGTTGTAAATTTTTTCTCAAGGCTAATTTCAAAACCATAAGCCTTGCCGCTGCCTGTATTCACGGGATTTGTCGTGAGTGAATCGTAAGGAAGCTTGTCAGCGGACCTTGTCCAGTTGAGATAATTTTTAATGTAATTAGGATCGGAATTGGAAGGATCGTTCCGCATATATTCATAACGATAACCCGTGAGTCTTTCCTGCTCAATAAGATTATTGAACTTCTTATAGTATCCTTCGGCTTTGAACATCCATTCATCGGTAATCCACCTGTCTATTCCAAGTATCAGATGTACGGCATTCTCCGCCTTCAAACCTTTGTCCGCCGCATTTCGCAAATCAAAAAAAGTTCTGCCGTCAACAAGTTTTTCAAGACCAGGTGACTGATAATAAATTCCTGCGGAGGTTCTGATAGTTGTCAGGGGATCAATTGCGTAGCCAAGATTAATCCGGGGAGCAAGATACGGAGCTTTGACAATCTGAAAATAATCCAATCTTACCGACGGCTGAACAAAGAGCCTTTTTGAAACTTTAAACATGCTCTGTCCATAAAGATATGCCCTTATATTATCTTCACCATCGAGGTTGAAATTATCCAGCAGTGCCGATGCTGCCGGAAAATTTCTGATAAACGATCTGAACTGGTCGTCAATTTTCAAATTATAGTTTAAATCAGTTCTTACGAGATCTATTCCTCCTCCGAATTCCTGTTCCGAATATTTGTTTAGCTTCACTGACTTGTTGCCAAGAGAAAATTTCCTGAATGTATATCTGGAATTGAAATCCAATCCCAGCAAGGCTCCGATCTGTCGCAGGCTGTCTCTTTTTTCGGGAGTATATTCTGCTCTGTCAATGAGAGGATCGAGAAATTCGCTGCTGAAGTCATTGTCGCCGCTGTTTGTGTACCACGAAAGAGTAGTCCGCGAAATGAACCTGTCATTGGGAGTATAGTGCCATGCAATCGAGAGCATATTGTTGTTTGTAACATCAGCGACTGCAATGCTGTCAGGCTCTTTGCTTTCGTTTCCGGGAATGATGTCAACACCGTCCTGCGAAAAAATTCCGTTGACGATAAACTTGCTCTTCTTGAAAGGTCCGACTGCAAGTTTAAATTGTAAATCTTTGAATGACGGAAAGGATGAATCTTCCGTAATCAGACCTGCCTTCTTCGCAAAGGGTCCGATTACCAAATCGTAATAAGTTCTTCTGCTCGAGACAAGCCAGGAACCCGGTATGTCAAAAGGATTTTTTCCGTTGAAGACAATATTCGCATTTGTAATGCTTGCATTGATTACCGAAGAAAGATTTCTCTTCCTTGTTCCTTCCTTGTTAAGCACATCAAGCACAGCAGACAATCTGTCTCCGTATTTTGCAGGAAAGCCGCCTGTGATTAATGTTATATCGCTTAACGTTTCCGGGTTGAACATGCTGACGAGTCCGTAAAGTCTGTATGGATTAAAAATCTCAACATCATCCATAATGATGAGATTCTCATCCGGTCCGGAGCCTCGCACTACAAGTTGTGATGTAAAATCATTCGGAGATGTTACGCCGGGAAGTGATTGCAATGAACGAAGGACATCCTCGACTGCACCGGGAAGTATCTTTACATTTTGCGGCTTGATATTGTATAGACTTGTGCGAAGATCTTCCTGCCTCTGCCTGAATATTCCCTCAACTTCAATTTCCTCCGTACTCACGAGTTTTTCAATAAGGAAAATATCAAGAAACCGCGTTTCATTTTCTTTGATAATAAAGTTTTTGAACTCAAACGCGTTGTAGCCGGGATGCTTAACAGATACATTGTAACTTCCCGGAACCAATCTGATCTCATATTCTCCCTTGTTGTCTGTGAATGTTCTGAAATTTTCAATTGCAGATTGAAAATTCACCAATACATTTTCCATCGAAGAAAACTTTTCCGACGTTACCTTTCCAATGACTTTAGAATTTAAGGAGTCATCTGTCTGTGAAAATAACAGTCCCGGGAATAAATACGTCAAGAAAAGTACTACTTTGATTCGCATATTGTCAAATGTGAATTAATCAGAATGGTGATTGAATATGAACTTATGAACGATTCAGATAATCTTAAAGTTTCGCAAAGCCTGCCTGATAAAATCTGTAATTAATTTTTCAGTTTTGAAGTGAATTTATTTTGTCGCTAAGTTCTATTGTGGATTGGTTAACTGCATTTTCAAATTCTGAATGAGATGAATTCTTCGGTGCGGAATAAATTATCCCGCGGCTTGAATTAATGAGGAACAATTCTGACTTAAGATTTGTCATCAATCTTTCAATCTCATTACCCTGCGCTCCAACACCGGGAATCAACAGCGGAATATCGGGATTGCCGGAAGTGAACTTGTTAAGTTCTTTATCATGATTAGCGCCGAAAACAAATCCTATATTTTTGTTACGGTTCAGCAAAAGACACCTGTCAACAATTGACTGATAAAGAAAATCATAACCGCATTTTATAAACTGAAAATCAGCGGCACCGGGATTCGATGTTAGTGCAAGCAAATACACACCCTTACTCTCATCTTTTATATATGGGGCAATTGAATCTTCACCCATATATGGACTCAATGTAATCGAATCGAAATGATATTTTTCCAGATAAGTTACAGCATAGTATTCCGCCGAGTTACCGATATCACACCGTTTAGCATCACAAATCGAGATAAGATCATCGGGAATCATCTTCATACTTTCGCGTATTGCGCCAATTCCTTTTTCCTCCAAACACTCATAAAACGCCATGTTTAGCTTGTATCCGGCTACTGTATCTTTTGTAATTGAGATAATCTGCCTGTTAAATTCTGCAACAGGATTCTGAAACTTGTGAAAGAAGTCAGGGATTTTATTTAAGTCGCTGTCAAGACCGATGACAAGTCTTGACTTATTTTTCGAAATTGCCGAACTAAGTTTCGATGTGTATTTCAAAATAATAACGTTTACTAAAATAACCGAAAAACTTATTCACGATTCACGATTCACAACTCACGATTCACGACTCACGACTACCGATTCCCGATTCAAAAATTCTTAAACATCATTGACTCAACAGGCTTACTTGTTTTCCTGTTGTACTTGGCAGACGGTTTCTTATCGTACGGTGTGAGAACGTCTCCTTCAACTTTAAAATATATCAGCTGACCAATGGGCATTCCCGCATAAATTTTAACAGGCTGCTTCACCGAAATTTCTAGCGTCCATTTATTCTTAAAACCTACATCGCCTTTTCCGGCTGTTGCATGTATGTCAATGCCAAGTCTTCCTACACTTGACTTTCCTTCAAGGAACGGAACAAACTCAAACGTCTCTGTATATTCATGTGTTACGCCGAGATATAACTTGGTCGGATGAAGTATATGCCCGTCCTTTGGAATTCTGAAATAGTTTACTTTATTATGTTTCTTTGCATCGAGCACTTCATCTTTATATACTGCAAGCCATTCGCCGAGATGAACATCGTAACTATTTGAACCAAGTGATTTTCTGTTAAAGGGTTTTATCACAATGTTTCTTTTCCGGATCTCTTTCAAAATCTCATTGTCTGAAAGTATCATATATGGTTTATTGAATTGTGTTAATTTGTTGAGTTAAGTGTATGTAAATACTTCGCGAGCTATTTTGACAAATTTGGCTCGGACACTAATACTGATTTCTGTATCGGTATGCACTCATCCCGACACCAATCATTACCATGAACGAGAGAAGCGATGAAATTCCGTAGCTCATCATAGGAAGCGGTATTCCGATCACCGGCATGATTCCAATAGTCATTCCGACATTGATCACTAGATGAAAGAAAATGACGCTCGCAAAGCCGATGCAAGTCACACTTAGAAATCTATTCTTTGAAAGATATGAATTATTTACAAGCTGGAAGATTATTATCATATACAAAATCAGTATGAAAACACTTCCGACGAATCCGAATTCTTCCCCGATCATACAATAAATAAAATCTGTCCATTGCTCGGGTATGAACTTCAATTGCGTCTGTGTTCCATGCAGAAAACCTTTCCCAATCAGACCTCCTGAACCGATTGCTACCTTCGACTGGATTACATTATAACCGCTCCCAAGCGGATCGGAAGAAGGGTCAAAGACTGCCTTAATTCTGTTCTGCTGATAAGGCTGCAATTTGTGATACAATGAATCAACCGAATATCCGATTGCGACGTTGATAATTATTACTGCAACAGTTATCAGAATATTCTTTTTGAATAATAGCAGGACCACAGATACAAGAATCACGGCTGCGATGAAATATGTCATTCCAAAAAAAGCGCCGAGCACAACAATCACCGGAGAAATGATAATAAACAGGATGTGAGGAGAAAGTCCTACCCAGAATAAAATCGGAAGTATCATCGAAAGAAATACAAGGGATGTACCCATATCCGGCTGACGCATGATTATAATGACAGGTACAATAACAAACGCGCATGCTTTGATGAAAACCATCGGCTTGTTCACATTCTTATATCCGTCTTCGGAAGTCGAAAGGAAATTTGACAGTGCAAGTATCGTTGCTATCTTCGCAAATTCAGAAGGCTGTATTCCAAATCCACCGAAACTGAACCAGCTTTTTGATCCGGATATTTTTTTTCCCATTACAAGAACCAGTATCAGAAGCACAATTGCAAGCGCATAGATCAAATAAGAAAACCTTGCAGAGAATCTTGGAGGAATGAAACTTACAATAATCATCAGGACAAGTCCGATAATTGCGAAGCTCAACTGACGGGAAAAATAGTCCGTGCCGCTTGTGTATGTTGCGCTGAATATTGCAAGTAATCCTGATATAAGAATTGCTATTGTTGTCACGAGCAATAACATATCAATCCGCTCGAATAAATTCTTATTCAATTATGTCCTTGTTTTAAAATTAAGTCTATATGTCTGATTCACAATTCCTAAATCCAATCTAATCCGCATCTCCCTGGACCATTTTAATTTCGCCCTGTTCATAATCTGCCCCACCGAGATATCTGATCATCAACGCGCCGGCAACCGGAGCGCCAAAACTGCTGCCCCAGCCTTCATTCTCTCCCAGTACACAAATTGCAATCTTCGGATCATCATAAGGCGCAAAGCCCACAAACCATGAATGATTCTTTCCGGAAGAATTCTGTGCAGTACCGGTCTTGCCGCTCAAAATAAATTGATCCGATCTTATATTTTTCGCTGTACCGCTTCCGTTAACTACCAGGTACATTCCCCTCTTAACCGCATCAAAATACTTTTGCGGAAGATCAATTCTTCTCTGTTCAAATTTCACATCTTCGTAAGAATCATTTGTATTGCTCTTTATTCTCGACACAAAATGCGGCTGACAATAAAGTCCGTTCATGCAAAGTGATGCCGTGTATGCAACCATTTGAACGGGAGAAACTCCAAGCTCGCCTTGCCCAATTCCCAAACTTACCAGCAGACCTTGTGTCCATTTGTTTTCTCCGTAGCGTTTGTCAAAATATTGCTTCGAAGGTAGAAGTCCGGAAGTTTCATTCGGAATATCTATCCCCGTCTTTTTGCCAAAGCCAAATATTTTTCCATACTTATTATAATCATCAATTCCAACTTGCAGACCCATCTTGTAAAAGAAAACATTTGCCGAGACTTCGATCGCACGCGTTACATTTATATTGCCGTAAGCACCGTGATCTTCAAAACTTCTATTACCGTAAGTGAATGAACCCGGGCATGAGACAGTTGATGTCGGAGTAATTATTCCTGCATCAAGAGCTGCCATTGACATCATCATCTTCCATGTCGAGCCCGGCGGATATTTTGTTTGTACTACGCGGTTAAACAATGGTTTCTCCGGATCAGTAACGAGAGATGCAAAAACTTTCGGATCGGTCTTACCCGAAAAAGCAGCAAGATCAAAATCAGGCTTCGATACAAAACAGAGAATTTCTCCATTCCTCGGGTCAACTGCGATCACTGCTCCCCTTTTGCCTGACATTAATTTTTCGGCATACTCCTGAAGATCCTTGTCTAACCCGAGAATCAAATCGGATCCGTTAATGGGAGGAATGTCGTTCTTCCCCTCGTTGAGTTCTCCGATCTCTCTTCCTTTTACATCAACAGTAATGAACTTGTATCCTTTAACGCCGCGAAGTTGATTTTCATAATTAGCTTCAAGTCCGCTCGAACCCACTACATCTCCCTGCTTGTAGTAATCTCCAATCTGTTTCTCAAGTTGCTTCTCCGTTATCTCGCTTGTATATCCGAACGCATGCGCTCCCCTGAAATTGTTCGGATAATATCTTATTGCATCTGTCTGATAGTCAATGCCGTTCAGTCTGTCTCTATTTTCAGCAATGTAAGATATGACTTTGAAGTCAACATCCCGTTTTATTTTTGCGGGATTAAATCTGTTGGTTCCTTTGATGTGACTAAGTTCATCCTGAAGTTTATCGGGAGGAATGTCAAGCAATGTAGAGACTTCTTCCAGTTGGTTCTTATCGAACTGTGACGGGGTAATCGTAACGGTATATGAAGGTTTGTTATCAACGAGAATCTTTCCGTTCCTGTCGTACATAAGCCCTCTTGGCGGTGTAACGGTGATTGTCTTAACGGAATTTTTGTCAGATTCTTTTGATAATTCTTCCTTATTAAAGAGCTGAAGATACGAGAGTCTGATTACAAAAAGAAAAAAAATTGCTCCGCAAAAAGTATATATTATGAATTTTCTTTTTTCAGAATCCAATTTAATGAAGTTAAAATGTTTTTTTCAAATCAAACTTGTTGAAAAATAATGCAAAGACCAAACCAAATACAGATGTGTAGAAAGTTGTTGTCACTATATACTTCAGAAAAATTTCCGAAGCTGATAATGAAGAGCCCTGAAAATAAATCATGAAGAATACAGTATACGCTAACAAAGAACATAAAAAAATAACTCCGATCAAAGAAAATTTTTTCGGTGATTCGCTGCTCGTTCCCTTTGTAAAATATCCTGCGATAAATCCCGCCAGGCAATAGCTCAATGCCGAAAGTCCGATGAATGAGCCGCTCAAAATATCAAGCACAAGACCTGCTGCAAATCCTGCAATCATACCCGGAATATGTCCCCTCATATATCCGAGAAATATCACAATGAGTATCACAAAATCCGGAGTTATGTTGTATCTTGAAATTGCAAGCACCCAGATAAACGACACCTGGACCACTATCAGAACTGCAATGCCGATTACATATTTTAAGTATGTTGAAAAATACAACTAACTATTGTTTTTTGAAATAAGAATTTTCCAGATTAAGCCGTTCCTTATCGGGCAAGAGTTTCAGCACAAATACTTCTTCCAAAGCAGCAAAGTCAACAAGTGGTTTTACAATTACCTTTTTAAAAAGATTATCGAGATTGCCTTCCTCTGTTACTGTCCCTACCGGTATTCCCGCAGGAAAGAAATTACTATATTCGGAAGTAATGATTACGTCTCCCGGTTTGACATCGGCGCTTTTGGGCACATTGTTAATCATAATATTTCCCGCACCGTCATAATTCAAAATCCCGTCAACTCTGCTGCGCTGGTCTTTTACGCTGATGCTAAGATTCCTGTTATAAAGTATTTGCGCGATTGAAAAACCTGAACTCGTCGAAACAACTCTTCCAACCAATCCATTGTCCGTTATTACCGGCATATTTATCTTTACACTGTCCGACTCGCCAACATTAAGCGTGATTGTATTTCTCGCCTGTATTAGAGATTTGTTTATAATCTTTGCAATGATTACTCCCGGCAGGTTTTTATCTTTAAGTGAAAGCATCTTCGTCAGCCGCAAGTTCTCAAGTTTTGCTTCTCTCAATGATGAAACCTCGTTCGATAACTCAATGTTTTTCTCTCTTAAAAACTCATTCTCCTTCTGAATCTCAAAAACATTCGGAACCACGGCGACAGTATTCTGAACAATTCCAATAGTACCAACTGCCACGGCTCTCAAAAAACGAACCTGCGTATTGTCATTTGAAAAAATTAAGATAAGGGATGCAACTATCAGAAGTGTAAATATAAGGTAGTCTTTTATGCGAAGGAGAAATAACCCAATCGTTTTCATTTATCTGTAACTTTCATTCATGCTTCTTTCGTGAATCGTTAATCGTTAATCGTGAATCGTGAATTGTCAATCGTCAATCGTGAATCGTCAATCGTGAATCGTCAATCGGCAATCAAACTTGTCTGTTACCTTCTAAGTAGTACCTTCTTGTAATAATCCAGGTCTTCAAGAACTCTGCCGGTTCCTCTCGCAACTGCGGTCAGCGGGTCTTCGGCAACGTGAACAGGTACGCCTGTTTCCATTTTTATTCTTTCGTCGAGTCCTTTGATCAATGCACCTCCGCCCGTAAGAAAAATTCCACGGTCGAGCAGATCGGATGATAATTCTGGAGCAGTTTTTTCAAGAGCGACTTTTACCGCCTCAATCATCTGCGTAACCGGTGCATTAAGCGATTCGCGGATTTCAATCGAGCTCACTTCTGTAATCTTCGGAACCCCGGCAACGAGGTCTCGTCCTTTCACTTCTATTATTACTTCTTCTTTCATCGGCATGACGGAACCAACCTGGCATTTGATTTCCTCCGCTGTCCTTTCTCCGATTAGAATGTTGTGATTGTTTCTGAAAAATCTGATGATGGATTCTGTAAGTTCGTCGCCCGCAATCCGTATTGAAGCTCCGTTTGTTATTCCGGAAAGAGCGATAACTGCAATTTCGGTTGTTCCACCACCTATATCAACAATCATATTTCCGTAGGGAGCCATTACGTCAAGTCCAATGCCGATTGCAGCAGCCATCGGCTCGGAAATCAGATAAACTTCTTTTGCTCCGGCGTGCTCTGCAGTATCACGAACCGCTCTTTTTTCAACTTCTGTGATTCCGCTTGGTACGCATATCACAATTCTTCGTGAAGGCATCCAGCTCGAGCTTATCTTTTTGATAAACTCTTTTATCATGCCTTCTGCAATTTCAAAGTCGGCGATTACTCCGTCTTTCATTGGCCTGATGGTCGCGAGTTCTTTGTGAACTCTTCCCATCATCTTCTTCGACTCTTCCCCTATGGCAATTATTTTTCTCGATGCAACATCATAAGTAACGATGGAGGGCTCGTTCAAGACTATGCCCTTCCCTTTCATGTAAATCAGTGTGTTGGCAGTTCCCAAATCAATTGCAATGTCATTTGAGAACATTCCTAAAATCGGCATTTAATTTTCCTTATATCGCTCTGGTAAATTTAGAATTCTGTTTTTGTATTTATGATTCAATGTCTGAAATGTCTGACACCTGTAAAACACATCGCAACGCCGTATTCATCTGCAGCCCTTATTACATCTTCATCTTTAACCGAACCGCCGGGCTGGATTACATATTTCGCTCCTGCCTTTGCAAGCTCAATTAGTCCGTCGGCAAAAGGAAAGAATGCATCCGATGCCACAGAACTCCCTTCAAGTGAATGACCGAATTCTTTTGCTTTTGAAATTGCAATTCTGGTTGAATCAATTCTGGATGGCTGACCTCCCCCTATTGCCAAAGTCATGAAGTCCTTTACAAATACGACTGCATTTGATTTTGTATGCTTGACAATCTTAAACGCAAAGAGCAAATCTTCCTTTTCCCGATCTGATGCTTTCTTCTTTGTTACAAATTTTAAGTCATCTGTTCCAATTTCAAAGTTGTCTTTCTCCTGCATCAGAATTCCGCCTGTAATATTTCTCAACTCAATTTTCCGTTCTGTAAAATTGAATCTTATAAGCCTGCGGTTTTTCTTCTTCTTCAGAAGATTCAGTGCATCATTATCAAAATCAGGAGCAAGAATTATTTCGGTAAACAATTTATCAATATCTATCGAAGTTTTAAAGTCTAATTTTTTATTTACAATGATGATTCCTCCGAAAGGAGAAAGAGTATCTGTTTCAAATGCCCTGTTGTATGCACTCTGCAAATCATTGCCCAATGCCGCTCCGCTGGGATTGCCGTGCTTTATTATCGCACATGCAGGTCTGTCCGATTTGAATTCTCCAATAAGATTATATGCCGCGTCAATGTCGAGTAAATTGTTGTATGACAATTCTTTGCCGTGCAGCACTTCAAAAATTTGATCAAAGTCTTCTTTTATCAGTACCCCTTTCTGATGCGGATTTTCTCCGTATCTTAACTGAACACAACTCTCCTCTGAAGGAAGAATATTTTGCGGATAAGGTTCGACTTTTTTGCCGGCTGAAATTTCAAACATATAATTGTTTATCGCATTGTCATACTTTGAGGTTCGTTCAAATGCCTTCCTCGCAAGCTTAAGCGAATATTCAAAAGGAATTTTTCCTTCTGTCTCATCAAAGGTTTTCAAAAAAGAATCGTAAGCTTCAGGTGAAACAATCACATTGACACTGCCGAAATTCTTTGCACCGGCTCGAATGAGCGCAACACCTCCGATGTCAATCTGTTCGATTGCTTCCTTTAATGAATGCGATGATGCAATGGTGTCTTCGAAGGGATAAAGATTTACTACAACGAGATCTATCTTTCCAAGGTCGTGCTTTTCCAAATCATCAGAATGATGCCTGTTATCTTTGTCCGCAAGAATTCCCGCAAAGATATTCGGGTGAAGAGTTTTTACTCTGCCCTTTAGAATCTCCGGAAACCCTGTGATGTCTTCAACTTTTCTTGAAGGAATTTTATTCTCTTCAAGCAGCTTTTGAGTACCTCCCGTTGAAATCAATTCAAACCCTCGCTTCAACAGTTCACGGGCAAATTCCGCTATTCCGGTTTTATCATAAACACTTACTAAAGCTGTCCTTCTTAATGTTGAATCCTTTACTGACGTTGATTTCTTTATTGCCGCTCTTCTGAAAGTTGCTCTTCTCAAATGTTCAATATTATTTTAGAAATAATAATAATTAAAATCACACGCAATTGTTTTCAATATCCCCGATCACTTTCGGATAGTACTCATGTTCAAGTTTCAGGATTTTTTTTTGCAGAGAGAATTCATCATCACTGTTTTCAATGGCGACAGATTTTTGAAAAATGATTTTTCCGTTGTCATAATTTTCATCAACATAATGAATTGAAATTCCCGAAACAGATGCACCGCTTGCAATCACAGCTCTGTGTACGTTGATTCCATACATGCCTTCTCCCCCAAAATCAGGCAGCAGCGCAGGATGAATATTAATGATTCTGTTCCTGTACTTCGCTATTACATCATTTCCGATTTTCTTCATGTAGCCCGCGAGGACGATGAAATCAATTTTGTACGATTCGAGAGCATTCAAAAACAGTTTCTGATATTCATTATCCGGAAGGTCAGGAAACTTCTTTCTGCTTATGTGGATACACTTAATATTGTTTGTCTTAGCAATTCCGGCAGCTCCGCAATTTGAATTGTTTGTGATAAGGAGAGAAATTTTTGATTTAAGCTTACCTTGCTTTATGGCATTGACGATTGACCGGAAATTCGTTCCCGTACCGGATGCAAACACGCAGATATTCAATGTATTTTAGTTGAAACAAAATTACTCAAATTAATCCTTACAAACAATTTAACATGACCGATGGAATGTGCAATTTCTTTCTTCAGCTTGCAAAAGCAAATGCCACAACCACAAGATACAGCAACGGAAAAATCCATCTGCAATGGTAATCCATTTTCTTCGCAAGTTGCGCATTTCCCCTGCTGTTTATAGTCGAAGTAATTGCAGATTCAAGCAGTGTCAAAAAAATCAATACAGAAGAGCCGAGAACAAAAATATCCATTCTTGTCATGTAAGATATTTTCGGAAGATTTCCTATCACTACAAATCTGTAAGCAATCAACGTAAGCATTGATGTTGTTGCTACAGACAGTTGCGAGGACGACATGCTCGGATCAAGCCAGAATGCCATCCACGACATCATGATAATCAATACGAGAGGAATGATATAAATCAACGTGTAATATCCGCTAACACGCTTGCCTTCAAACAAAAGTGAGAATGTCGGCAAGGCATGCTGCTCCTTGAAGTACCTGAATCCTTTTGTGTCGGCTCTCGCATTCATAATCTGCCAGTCAGGCAATCTTAGCTCATCCGATACTCCGGATTTTACTTCCGGATCGGGGACGAATTCGACTTCTTTTGCCGATAGACCAATCGCCACAACGATAACGGAAAAATTCTGTTTATCAAAAGGAAAATCTTTGAATTGAAAATCCTGTATGAAATCTCCATAAAGACTTTGCATATAGATAACTGTTCCATCGCTAAGTACCGTTGCAACATCCGAAAAGGCTTTGTTGACGTTAAGTCTGTTGCTGATTGCAAGCCATGGATCCCATATATCGTCGAGCTTTTTTACAACTCTTCCTGTTCCGCTGTGAGCAAGTCTCGGATCTTTCCACTTTGCTACGAGGAAAATTTCACCCTTCATTGTCTGCGTTACTGCATTGATCTCGCTGATGTTGTTCAGTACAATGCTCATATAAACTTTTGTAGGTCCGTTTGAATCAGGAGGAGTTATTGTATCCTGTGGATAAGCGAAAGCGAATGTGATTACCGTGAGAATTATTGTTTCGAAAATTCGGACACAAAACTTATTCATTTTCAGTAGAATATTTTTTTATGACAGTCTTGTTTTAATCTGAAGTTTATGCTTGTCTGCATTGATTTGTCAAAAGCCATTTATAAATCAGTTATGGCATTACTGCGCTGACAAAGTCATTGCCGTTATTATAGCAAAGTGTCAGATCCGAGAGATCAACCAAATTGTCGCCATTTACATCGGGCTGCAATCTCAATCCGGATGCAAATGAATTAGCCTGATTGAATACTTCGCTGATATCGCTTAGATCTACAAAATTATTTCTTATTACATCTCCTCCATAAATACAATACCTGCTTCCCTTCAGTTTGAGGTTGCTGCCATAAGCCTGTGAAGCCGAAGCGGAAAAATCATAATCAGTTATAACGTTGTTTGCAACCAATGATTCGCCTCCTTGCTTGCTCCACGTGCTGATTGAATTGAAATGATTGGCTTGAAGGTAATATGTCCCCGTTGAAGCATTTGAAAAAGTAAACAGACCTGATAAACTGATTGAATCAATTGAATTCCTTGATGAATCAATTACTGAATACGGAGAAAAATTATTTCTAAGAAATATTATCATTGAGTCATTTCTCGATAACTTGTTTTCAGCAACATTGTAAAATCCTTCAGGATATGCAGTTACATTAACTCTTATCGCCGGAGGAGTTATTACATTAAAACTGATATAACCGGAAGGGGCTGTGAGCGGCTTTGCAGACGTTCGTCCGGAATTGGAAGTCGCGGAAATATAGTAGTAAACTTTTGATCCGCCCGGCTGTGACGGAATGTTTGCGGTGAATGTATCCAAAGATTGCACCATGGAAATCTGATGATAAGATTGCGTTGTATCTGTTCTCCAAAAAACTCTTGCATCTGCAACACCGGATTTTGTTCTTACAAATGCTTTGACCTCGTATGAATTATCAGATAACTGATTATCTGCAATTTTTGCATGTGAAATAAAAACAGGTTCGTCCACTCCAATCTCCTTTGTTATACAATGTATAGCTCCGAGTGCTGATATCATTGAGCTGCAATTTATTCCGACAACTCTGTATCCGGGAAGATTTTCTCTGTATATTCTTAATGCAGTCGTGTCTTTGCTTAGTCCATATACAGGAACGATGACTGTCTTGTTGATAAAAACTGAATTCGTGTAAGTGTAATAATTTGAAGATGGCGGATACTGTCCACCCGAACTTGCGGGCATTGGAATCCTCACAACTTTATATTGTCTCCCAAAACAAGTTTGAAAATTATTCAGTACATACTGGAGATTGCTTTCTATCTGCGGACCGTCAGCAACGCCGGAAGGATATTCGCCGACAAGAAGTGTTTCTTCATCGAGAAGTTTTATATGCATGTCAATGTGATGTATTTGATCATAAGGAAGTGTCTCCATTTTTATGTATCTGGTAACACCGAGATAACTGTTTACAATACTATTAATCTGCGATTCACTCTTTCCGGAATTTTCGGTCAAAATTAATTTTGATGAGAAACCTGTTCCATGACCGTCAACCATAAAATTGCCTCCCGTATGCGTGAGATTATTCGGAGAGGAAATCGCCTGATAGATAGGAGTGTTGATATAATTAGCATAGGCAACCGGAACCTGATCATCCAATGGTCTAGGTCTGTTGTAAATCCAGTCAATCATTTTCAGACTGTCGGATATTCCTGAATATGCAGCCCAAGGTCCGTAATCTCTGCACCATACGGAATTAAAAGAAGTAACTATAAACTTAAGATTAATTAGAGGCACACCTCCGCTCGTGAGAGAGTTCTTAACCGAATTGGAATCACTGCAAACAATATAGACAAGTCCTTCATCCTGTGCATAATCAACAATCTGCCGGAGTATGCTTGTATATGATGTCCACGCTATAATTATTCCACGGACTTCTTCCCACTCTGCCATTGTTCTCACAGGCGCAGGCGGAGGAGTTATTCCGTCAGTAATTGAAAAAGGAGGATGGTAATTTTTGTAAATTTCTGCTTCTTCCGTTGTCATGTAATGAGGCAACTCCTGCGATTGAACAAAAGAGAAAGCCGAAAAAATCAAACCGATACAAATCAGAAATCTCATGATATTTTTTTTGTGCTATGAAAATATAATAATATGAGATGAAATTGAATTACAAACGATTAAGAATATATGTTTAATTTGTTTGATTTGTTTATCGTGCAACTGATATTTTGTTCTTGTGAATGTAAGATATTCTGAAAGTACCAAGGCACAAAAAAGAAAGGAGCCCCGCTTTCTCATGCGAGGCTCCCTTCGTATCTTTCACTTTGTTTTGTTATCTATGGTTTCACAACTGTAGCAACAATGCTTGCGTTGTTGAATGTTATTGCTAAATCTGACAGGTCAACAAAATAATCTCCGGTAACATCATCAACTACATAGCCGCTGCTGAATATCTGGCCGGAGTTGTAGACTGACGTTATATCAGTCAAATCAACAATGCTGTCCTGATCTACGTCACCGCTAAACATTGCGAATCTGTTTGGCGTTGTATCAACCTGCTTCATATTATTCCCGAATGCTTTAGTTGCGAGGTCGGTGAAGTCGTAGTTCATAGTTGAACCGTTGACGAAAGGTTCACCTCCTGACTTACTCCACGTCTCAATTGTATTTCGGTGTCTTACAACAATGTAATAAGTACCGGTTGGAGCATTCAGGAACTGGAACTGTGCAGTATAAGTAACCGAGTCAATGACTGCAATTGATGAATCAATCAAATTATACGGAGGTATATTTGAATGCAGTCTTGCTTTTGCCGTATCACTGATTCTCAATTGTGCAGTAGTAGAATCATAGAATCCTTCCTCGATAACTTTTACGTTCAGAACCGAAGCAAGTATTCCTGTACAAGTTCCGCTGACCGGCTGGAATCCAATAGTACTTCCGTCATTGTCCGTTCCATTGACAAGATAATATGAGAACGTAACATTACCGAAGACCATTGAGGAAATTATTCCGCCATTCGTTGTTCCGAACCAGTTACAGGTACCGTTTTGCGTTACACCGGTAAGATCATACAATGCAAAAGTATTGTTGCTTAAGTCATTATTATTGACATTACCGTTGAGTGTTGCGCCTGCGTCCTTATAGAAGACAGCGGCTGCATCCCACCCGTTTACTTTATTCTCTTCAACAGTTGTAGTGAGTGTTTGCGAACCAAGAGCATCCATCTCTATTCCCGTTCCTGTGGTACTGTCACTGGTCAATACATTCCTGTATATGGATGTAGTAAGAGCTCGCGGACCTTGCAGCACTCTTCCTGTTCTGCGAACTTCTTTTTCAGAAACATCATAAGGTTGCGAATTTACTCTCGGTCTGTCTCCGGGATCAGCGACAATTCCCCAGTACGAATTTGTTCCCATGTTAGTCGGGGTTGAGTTAACAACATTCTCGCTTATCAGCCCGCCGATATCTATATAATAAACTCCTACCTGACATCCAGTAAAAGTATTCATTGAAGTAGTATCGGGACCTGAAGGTTGATACAGCAGAACTCCGCAAGAGACATAAGTTGATGGAGTATATGACAATCCGCTTATGCTATTGTGAGTGATAATTCCGGCAGCTCCATCGCTCAATTGAACTCCGTTTTGCGCAATGAAATTAACCGGACCCGAGCCCGTTACGGTATTGCTGTCAAACTTCACATACAGATCTGCACCCGTGAAAACAGTCGCATTCTTCTGGAAGTTGTTGATATTGTTCTTGATGACATTAACCGTTCTTGCTACTCCGCTGTCGGCAATCACAAAGAGACCTACGCCTGCTTGCATTCCGTCAATCGGCGTATTGCGAATATCCCTGATCTCACAATCACGTATTGTTCCTCCGGCATTTCTGAAACCGATTCCCTGGAAGCGATAGTTAGCATTTCCTTTGCCTCCTCCATCAACTGTGAGATTCTTAATTATTACATCATTTGCTCCATGAACAAATACAACAGGTTTATTTACATCGCTTGTCATGTAGGAAAGTGCGAGCACATTGGGTGAAAGTATTTTGGTCACTCCTGCTCCCTGACCTGAAAGTGTAAGCGCTTTTGTAACTTCAACCTGCTCTGTAAATGTATGACCGCTGATATTCAGGAAATCACTCGCCGAGGCGTCATTAACCGCGCGCTGAATGCGTCCATATACAATGTTTGTCTGTGATGTGTTGTCCACACGTTTATCATAACTGAAGGTGATCGGTGGAACAGTATTTGGAGAACTGATAGAAACATGAATGTCATTGTTGGCAAATGTATTTGCATTATAAGTAACACCTGCGCATGAATTATATCCGAATCCGCCTCCGTCAACAAGTATTCCTGCTTCGTCTCCATGCAGATTATTTGCAAGAGCTCCGGCACCTCCGACAACTGTTACTCCTCCCGTCGGAATGTTATTCTGATCTACACCAACACCGGCAAGAAGTATTCCGCTTGCTGCATCCGGTGATGGACCATTATAGTCACAGTTGCTTACATCGTTGCCGGTCAATGTTCCACATGCTCCGTATCCAAACTGAATTCCGTTCTGACCATTGACATGCTGAATTGCCTGACCAATTACAATGTTGTTTGTTACAATACCTGTAGTATTAATTTCGTTGATGAGTATTCCTGTCTTTTGGAAATCATCAATGACATTATTAGAGACTGTTACGGTATGAGTAAGACTTACATCGTAACTATGATTTGCAAAGAAAGCATTACCTGATTGATTTCCGCTATAGGTTGCATCTCTTACTTTGGTAATCCTGGAGTTGGTAAAGCTTCCGCCGGCTTCGAAGTAATATACACCGGAGAACTTATCACCGCCTCTTCCATCTCCGTCAACGCCTATATGTCTGATGTTGACTACGTTGCCTGTACCGGTTACATAAATGATAGGCTTATGATCTGACGCATTTGCATTTGCTACATTATTAAGGACTGCC
>JBDHXH010000033.1:0-29691 GCA_039810605.1 Ignavibacteria bacterium
CCGAAGAAATCCGATTACAGAAAATTTAAGATTAATGCTGTCACTGACGAAACAGGAATGCCGGATGATTTTCTTTCGATGAGAGAAGTAATTTACAGACGGTTCAAGAGACTTGCGGGGAAAAGATTTGAAGAAGCCGGGGACAAAGAAGAAGATGAGAGTTTTGGAGCAGCACCGGATCTTGTTATAATAGACGGAGGGAAGGGACAGTTATCATCGGCTGTGAAAGTATTGTATGATCTTGATATAAAAGGACAGGACATAATCGGACTTGCAAAACGTCTCGAGGAAGTCTTCATGCCCAATCAATCAGAACCGCAGAACATACCCAAGGCATCGAGCGGACTTAGGCTTTTACAAAGAGTAAGAGATGAGGCTCACAGATTTGCGATAACATATCACAGGCGGCTGCGGGATAAGAGGACGTTTACGACGGAACTTACTGAAATTGAAGGGATCGGAGAGAAGACGGCACAGAAACTTCTCATGGAATTCGGGTCCATTGATAGCATCAGGGAAATTCTGAAGAACAATTACCACATCATCGAAAAATCTTTCGGCAAGAAAACCACAGAGAAATTAAAGCAGAGATTTAAAGATTAACATAGACTCTTTTGCATCCCTCATCTTTTTCAACCCGCGAAAACCGATAACCAAATAATGACTTGTTTATGGAATTCAATCTGCCGAAAATTTGCGAAACAAATTAACAAGGAGGAGTATCATGAACGGGAAATTTTTCTACACCATAATTTTATTTTCCATCATCAGCGTTGCCGGTTACTTTGAGGCAATTGGAGCAGCAACAGATATTCAGGGCAATCCGCATGTTGTTCCGACTGCATATTCGAATACAACGGGCACTTCAACATTTACGGGACCACTTGCAAATGCGCAGAGGACATATCAGTTGTTGATACACGAAAGCGAACTTGCAGCGATTAACGGGGATCGGATTGAGGGAATTACATGGAGACTTCCGGCATCAGCAACTGCCAATTGGCCACTTACAGATACGACCTGTTCAAATTTTGATATATATTTGAGCGGCAGTGTTGATCCGCAGAACAGAAGTCTGACATTTGCGAACAATATTGTCGGAGTTCAGAAACTTGTAAGGTCGGGAAGCATTCGTATGTCTGCCGGATCATTCACTTTCGGAGGGAGTCCAAATCAATTTGGAAGGGAAATAATTTTTGACAGCGCATATCTTTATAACGGCGGTCATCTGCTGATCGAAATAAGACATACAGGATTTCCGGGAACGTCGAGGAGTGTTGATGCAATAGGAACTTCAGTCTCCGGATACGGAACGCTATTCAGTGCATGCTGGACGGGAAGTTATACAGGTACATCGGGTTCGCAGGGAAATTTTTCGGTGATAAGTCTTACAATAGGCGGGATTGTGGGGACGCACGAACTTACATTGAGTCCCGAAAGATTCCGACTTGAACAAAACTATCCAAATCCATTCAATCCGGTAACGAGAATAAAATTTGAAATTCCGCAAGACGCGAAGAGTCATACTTCAGATGTTACATTAAAGATTTTCAATTCTCTTGGAAGAGAAGTAAAGACTATGGTTAGTGAAAAGTTGAATGCAGGGAAATACGAAGCAGAGTTTAATGCGGCGGATTTTCCGGGAGGTGTTTATTTTTATGAATTGCGGGTGGGAGAATTTGTTGAAACGAAGCGAATGGTGTTGATTAAGTAAACACGGATTGAGATAAATGACAGATGGCACAATTGCAGCAATATCAACACCTTCCGGCGAAGGTGGAATTTCGGTAATTCGTATTTCCGGAGAGAGGAGTTTTGAAATCACGGACAGGATTTTCTTCACCGGGAAAAACCGCACGAGAAAATTTCGTGCCGGAAATGAGAGTTCTCATACAATTCACTTCGGATATATTTTCGATAATGATGAACTGCTCGACGAAGTACTCGTTTCCATTTTCAGGACACCGCACACTTATACAGGTGAAGATGTGATTGAAATTTCTTCGCACGGCGGGAGTTTTGTCTCAAGAAAAATTCTGGATTTAATTCTTAGGAATGGTGCTCGTCATGCAGAGCCGGGTGAATTCACGAAGAGAGCATTTTTGAATGGAAGGATTGATCTCTCGCAGGCAGAAGCTGTTGCCGATTTGATAAAATCGCAGACTGATGCCGCCCACGCTTCTTCAATCAAACAGCTCGAAGGAAAATTATCTGAATTTGTCAACAAGACACGCCAGAATATTTTAGATATAACATCTCTTGTTGAGCTCGAACTGGATTTTGCAGAAGAGGGACTTGAGTTTGTCAAGAAAGATGAGATAAGGAAAAAGATAACAGATCTTAATCTTCATCTTGAGAGAATAATTGATTCTTATATTAGAGGAAAAGTCATTCGGGACGGCGTGAATCTTGTAATTGCGGGGAAGCCCAACAGCGGAAAGTCATCGCTGTTCAATTACCTGCTGAAGACAAACCGCTCCATAGTCAGTCATATTGCGGGTACAACAAGAGACTACATTGAAGAAAGTATTTTGATCAAAGGAATTTTGTTTAATCTGATTGATACTGCAGGGTTGCGTCATTCAAAGGACGAGATAGAAAGTGAAGGGATAAGAAGAAGTCATAAGAAGATGGAAGAAGCTGACATGATCCTGTATCTGATTGATTCATCCGTTGACAAACCCGAACGAGCCGGAGAATTTGAATACTTTGAAAAAAATTTTGATGAAAGGAAATCATTGCTTGTGTTTACAAAAGGAGATCTTAGCGGACACCACGGCAGTTCCGGGCTAACGATCTCATTGCTTGAGGATGAAACGATAGAAAAGTTGAAAGTCAGGATGGTTGAAAAGGTGATGAATGGTGTTCCGAAAAAATCTGAAGAAACAGTATTGACAAATTTGCGTCACAAGATTTGTCTTGAGAATGTAGTGAGCTCATTGAACAATGCAGTGCGCACAATAGATGAGGGACTGACAGGCGAGTTCATATCTGTTGATCTTAGGAATGCGATGAAGTATCTGGGTGAGATTACAGGCGAAGTGACTAATGATGAGATACTTAATAACATTTTCGGGAAGTTCTGTATTGGAAAGTGAAGCAGGGATTGGATTTTAGAAATTGTTAGTTTTGATTTCCCTTTTGAAGTGTTTTGGGTGGATACGATAGGACTCGATAGGAATACTTAATCACAGACTTTTTTATCTTGTAACAACAGATGCATAGACTTATTTTTTTGTTTTAATATTTTCAGAACCTCTAAAAACATTTGCATGAATCCCGGGAAAGGAAAATTTAAGCTGCTCTCTGACTTCGATGGGGTCTGGACAAATCAAAACATTGAAGCAGAATATGTATCTAATTACATAATAGATTCAGTTTCTGAATTGTCAACGATGAGCAAAGATGAAACAAAAGACTTCTTCTTCAGATGCAGAAAGGAGATGGATAAGGAGCCGCTGAAGTACGGCTGGATGAACAACAGAATGGTTGCCTGCTTTTATGGCGAAGATCCATACGGTGACAATAACGCGATATTTGAATTCATTAACAAAGCGTCGGATAATCATGACGATCCTGAATTCAGAAATCTTCTTCTCAAGGTCAAGAGGTCAGTACTGACAAAATTCGACAGGCTCTCTGATTTTTCGCAAGAATGTTTTTCGGGAGCTACGGGCAAATTCAAAAGTGAAGGCAATCTCAATCCAATAAAGCAGACGAAAGAGATAGTTGATAAATTAAATCAGCTTAATACTGAAGTGGTAGTTGCTTCGAATTCCACTACACAAAAGATTGAATATCTATTTTCCAAAGCCGCAGCAAAAGTCAAAGCCAGGGGAGACGCAAAAAAATTTGTGATATTTAATTCATATTCTTCTCTTCCTGAATTTCTTGAGATCAACAGTGAAGTAAGAGTTCCGCTTCGAAGAGCAAGTTATCACGCAATACTGATTGAGGAAGTACCTGACTTCGTAATTGGTGATGTCTTCTCGCTTGACTTATCGTTGCCTCTGCATTTGAGGATGAAGGATAAAAATTTCGGTAATCTCAAAGTAATTCAGCGTGTACAGCCATATACTCCTAAATGGGTGAAAGATTATCTGTCGAGGAAAGAATTTGATGGAGTAGCTTTTATGATAGAGTCAATGGATGAACTTACAGGCATTATCGAAAGGTCGTGAAGCCAGGTATCAAACGCCAGATGACTGACATCTGACGTTTGACATGAACTTCCTGCATCACATTTTTTTCTTTACAGGATGCTTGCCGAACTGAAATGTATAACCAACCATCAGATTGGCGGTATTAAGTTTGATCTCCGGCGCACCGGTTTCTTTGCTTTTGCTGACATTTGTCATTCCCAGGTTATCTCTTGCTTCAACCGTAAATGCACCGCTTTTTCCAACCGGGATTTCTACTCCGATTCCTCCCGACAGACCGAAGTCAGTTTTTTCGGTTGTTGAATCATTATTGATTTCAGTCTCCGGGTTTCCACCGTATGCATCTATTTTGGTTTTGCTGTTAAGTAAGATACCCAGATAAGGACCGGCGTTTACGAAGAATTTAACTTTCTTTCCGAATTTGGCTCTCACCAGAAGAGGAATAGAGAGGTAGTCGAGATTGAATTTTCCCTTAGCGGAAATGTCGGTTCTTTCAAAATCAGTACCCTTTCTTTCATAACCGGCGCCAAGCTTCAATGCCCACATATTGTTGAAATTGTATGCTCCGGCAATTCCCCCGACATAGCTTACACCCGTCTTTGTATCTAACAATGGGTATGCAGGATTAATACGAGCAGATCTGATTCCTGCTCCTCCTTCTACTCCGAATTCCCATTTGAATGCCTGTGCAAATAAATTATTCGAAGCAAACAAACCGGAAATTACAAATAGAATTACGACAAAGAACTTTAAAAAACGCATCTTTTTAATTTTAGTTTTATAAAATGAATTTCATATTATATTGTAAAGCACAAATCAAATTAGTTTGACATATTCACCAAATACAGACAGAGTTATGTTTTGATACTGTGTATAAGGTTTGACTTGTTGATTTGAGTTTTGGTTTAATGTAATTTAGATTTATTGATTAGGAAAATTTGGAGTTTGGTATTTTGCGGGCAAAACCGTTTTAAACGGTTTTGACCCGTATATTGATTTGGTGTCGTTGTGTTCATCAAGGGAAGCGGGAGGTTTTTCCGATAGATTCCTTATATTGAAGACGTTTGAACTATTGCATATCTTTGATCTGCTTTCGTGAAGAAAGTTAAATTATCCCAAAAATGATCGGCAAACAAGAGTTAATAGATGCTTATAATCGCATCTCCCCATACATTCACAAGACACCTGTTTTCACATCACAGACATTGAATTACATCACTGGCGCGCAACTGTATTTCAAATGCGAAAATTTTCAGAAAATGGGAGCATTCAAGATGCGGGGAGCAATGAATGCAGTACTACAATTGACAGATGAAGAAAAGGAACGCGGCGTAGTAACTCATTCTTCCGGAAATTTTGCACAAGCGCTTTCACTTTCATGTAAGCATCTCGGGATAAAATCTTTTATAATAATGCCTTCGGATTCACCGCAAGTTAAGAAAGATGCTGTCAGGGGTTACGGAGGGATTATAATTGAATGCAAGCCAACTCTCGCGGCTCGCGAAGAAACGGCAATGAAAATTATTGAAGAAAAACATGCGGTGTTGATTCATCCGTTTGATAGCGAAAATGTTATTGCAGGTCAGGGATCAGCATGCATGGAACTGCTTGAAGAACAACCCGATATCGAAATGATTGTTGTTCCGGTCGGGGGCGGCGGATTGATTTCGGGCAGCGCTCTTGCTGCGAAATATTTCGGTACTAATTGTAAGACTATCGGTGCGGAACCCTTTGAAGCCGATGACGCATTTCGTTCATTGCAAAGCGGAATGATCGAGATGAATGTTTCGACAAATACAATTGCCGACGGACTGAAGACTCAATTGAGCAGAAACACCTTTTCAATAATATACAAGAATGTTGAGAGAATAATAAGGTTAACGGAGCGCGAGATTGCAGAGGCGATGATTACAATATGGGAGAGGATGAAAATAATTATTGAGCCGTCAGGCGCAATTGCATACGCAGCAATTAAAAGGGAAAGAAATTATTTCAAAGGAAAGAAAACGGGTGTGATACTTTCGGGAGGCAACTTTGATTTAATGAAGCTAACTGAAGTAATGAAACTAATGAACCATGACAAATGATTCCCTGATCTGAAAGTGACACGCCATGTTCATTTCAGGAAATCATTATAGTCATAGTTCTGAAAATATTTATTTACCGGTCTCTTCCGGTTTCGTTTCCGATTTTCCTTCAACCTCCGGTGATGAGGGAGTCTTTGGAGCGGCTTCATTCGGAGCCTCTGCAGGAGGATGATTTATCTCCGGAACATCTTCGCCAATTATGTCCTCAATCTGGAAATCAATTTGTTCAGACTCAAAGCTTCTTGTCTTTTCCTGAATATCCTTAAGACTAAACTTTTTCGGTAGTTTAAACTTTCCGATATACGAATCAATTTCTTCCTGTGCCTTGTCCTTCAGATACTCAATCACCGATAAAACAACTTTCTTATTTGTCTTATCGAATTCTATTATTTCTGCTTTCAGAGTTTCGCCGGTTTTATAAAGTTCGCTGAAATTCCTCACCGGTGTGATTGAAAGCTGTGAAGCAGGAATGAAAGAATCAACCTCGTTTGGAAGCTCGACAATGATTCCTTTTTCAATAGGCTTTATTATTTTTGCTTCTGCTTCGGTTCCAACTTTATATTTTTCCTCAAGACTATCCCATGGATTGTCGAGCAACTGTTTTCTGCCGAGCGAGATTCGCTGATTGGCAACGTCAACACCGAGAATGACCACTTCAAGCTCATCTCCAACTTTTACAAAATCACCTATATCAAGTATTTTCTTAGTCCATGAAAGATCTGAAATGTGAACAAGTCCGTCAACGCCCTCTTCAAGTTCAACAAAGATTCCGAAGTTAGTGATATTGCAGACTTTTCCTTTATGCTTTGTGCCGACAGGGAATTTATCAAGCAAACTTTGCCACGGATTCGGCGTAAGCTGTTTCATTCCAAGCGATAACTTCTTATTTTCTGTATCAATTGTCAGTATCTGCGCTTCCACTGCTTGTCCCATAGCAACCATCTGTGTTGGATTTGTGATATGTTGAGTCCACGACATTTCACTGATATGAATCAATCCTTCTATCCCTTTTTCAATTTCAATAAAGGCGCCATATTCTGTTAGCGAGACAACCTTTCCCGAAACCTTGTCGCCGATCTTGAACTTGTTTTGAATGTCGTCCCATGGATGTTTCTGAAGCTGCTTTAGACCAAGATATACTCTCTGCTTTTCGGGATCGAATTCAAGGACTGACACATCAATTTCTTGATCAAGTTTCACAACATCGCTGGGATGACTAATTCTACCCCACGATAAATCGGTAATATGAATCAATCCATCGAGACCTCCAAGATCAACAAATACACCAAAGTCTGTAATGGCTTTTACTACAGCTTTGAGAGTCATTCCTTTTTTGATTGTTTTCAAGAGTTCCTCTCGCTGACCAGCCATTGATTCTTCAATCAGAAGCTTATGTGATACAATTATATTTTCATTCTGATTATTGACCTTCAGTACTTTGAAGTCAAGTGTCTTACCTACATATTCGTCATAATCACGGATTGGCTTTGTGTCAATCTGTGAACCGGGAAGAAATGCGGAAAGTCCGCTGATATCAACAACGAATCCACCCTTGATTCTTCTGATGCATTTTCCTTTGACAACTGTACCATTTTTCTGCGCATCCACAATAAAGTCCCACATTTTCATCGAGTCTGCTTTCTTTTTTGAAAGCACTAGTTGTCCTTCTTTGTCTTCAATCTTTTCAAGGAAGACCTCGATGGTGTTTCCAACTGCGATTTCTTCCTGATTAGAGAATTCATTAACGGAAACTCTTCCGTCAGATTTTGAGCCGATATCAATCAGGACATCATCGCCGTTGATTGCAACTATCTTTCCCTTAACAAGTTCATTTTCCTTTATGACATTAAAAGTTTTTTCATAGAGTCCAAGCATCTTTTTATATTCTTCTTCATCATAATCGCTAACGAGAATTTTAATCTTATCTTTTTCTTCTTTCGGATTTGATTCGCCGTTTGCCATAGGGGCATCAGGGCTTTTCTTTTCGTTTACTTCTGCTGCTGCTGATTCTGTTTCTACCATTTTGATTTAGTCACCTGACAGTAATATTTTCAGGATTTGTTAAGTTAATAAATTCCCTCTCATTCGAGGGCTTACTTTAATTAGGAATTGTTATGGAGCTTCGGTTCACAATTTATAGTTTTTTGAAAGTTCTAGTCGAGTCCTTTTACTTTTCTATACAAAAAATTCACCTGTTCTTCGATTATCATGTTAGTTGTATTTACCTCTACAGCGTCTTTAGCTTTTCGCAGCGGACTTTCGCGTCGTGTTGTATCTATTTCATCCCGCTTATGGAGTTCTGCCATTATCTTTTCAATCGGGATTTTGTATCCGTGATCAATGAAGTCCTGTCTTCGCCTTGCGGCGCGCACCTTAAGATCGCAGACCAAAAAGAACTTAAACTTTGCATCCGGAAAAACCACAGTTCCGATATCTCTTCCGTCCATTACAATATCAAAGTCTTTTGCAAATGTTCGCTGTTTATCAACCAGTATCTTTCTCACATCTTTAATTGCGCTTACATTACTTACTTTGTTAGTGACTTCAAGGGAGCGGATTTCTTTTGTCACATTATTGCCGTTCAGGAAAATATCTTCATCTTTGAATTCAATGACAGCATTCTTTGTAAGTTCAACGATACCCTTGAGATCATTTGGGTTTGCTTTCTTGGAAAGCAATTCAAATGTAACAGCACGGTACATTGCTCCGCTGTCTATGTATAAAAATTCGAGTTTCTCTGCCAGTATTCTGGCTGTTGTGCTCTTGCCCGTACCTGATGGACCATCAATGGCAACTACAGTTTTACTCATTTAATAATACGTACAGAATTTAGTCGTTGCATCTATTCTTATTTAGAAAAAATACTGCAGGTTTTTGGCATTTTTAAAATAGCCGAAAACGATTTCAGTAATTTTGAGATTAATTACAATTGCCGGTGACATAGAGGGTAATCTAGCGGTAATTGCCGGAAATCTACATTTTAAAAAAACAAAGCCAAATTTTCAATTGGCTTGTCAAGTAATGAATGCAAAATCGGAAAAATATGCTTGAGTTTCAAGGTTGAAAGAAAGGTTGGTAGGGAATTTGGTGACGAGTTAAGAAAAAATTGAATGAGCAAGAATTGAGGACAAAACCGTTTTAAACGGTTTTGTCTGTTTGGTTTTTGAGCATTTCCGGTTCTTCAAGAAATTCATATTTGCTTACACGTAGCAACTGCCTCGAATCCGCTTTTCAAAAACCGTTTAAAACGGTTTTTGAAATCCTCCTCTTCCCCAATCCTCCAATTCAAAAATGATATGCGATGCTCGATCCTACCCAAGTCTTTTCCTTGTTAAAATCAACGCCCATCATCTTTCCTTTGCTCAATCTAACCAGGTTGTTTACCAAAAGCGGCTTGTCTTTCCAGATATAAAGCAGGCGAAGTTCTGCCTTTGCCGGTATGTCAGGTGTTATTATCGCGGGTTCATAGTTGACTTTCCTCTGAAGAATAAATTCGTGTCTGTCCTTAACTTCATCAAGTGACTTCCTATCCACGTCATACATCACCCCTGCTCCTGCAAAAGAATATAAAGGCTTCAAAACGTAATTTTCCGGATCATCGGGATATTCTGAAATATCACTTAGAAATCTTGTCTCGGGAACATATTTGCTCTTGAAAAATGGAAGCGAGTACTTGCTTATTTTAAAGAACCAGTTTGGATGTGCTATCCACTTTACATCGAGTTCTTCGGTAAATCTGAAATCATATTTCAAATCATTTCTCTTAGCGAGCTCATCGTATATGACTCTGTTGTATATTCTTTCGATCGGGACCTTTTTTCCGTCATTTGTATAAAAAAGTTTCTTTCCTTCTTTGCTTATGTCCGTGAGACAAATACTCTTTACACCGAGATATTTTTCGGTGCATAAGAAATCAATATAAGTCTTCTGTCTGGCAGGTTCGATTTCAAGCAGTATGACATTTTCAGGATCGGATTCACCGACTATTACACTCCTGACTTCATCAAGGTATGTTGAACTGTTTAAGCCGCTGAAATAATTCGTCAGACGATTTTCTATGGAAAAATTTTCGCGCATCTTTTCATTAAGCAACTGTTGGTAGCAAAATAACGATGCGAATCCCTGGAGCTCTATAAGCTGCGGAATGAATTTCCCATCCTCATCTTTGCAAACTGCAAAATCGAGTGCAAGGACAGCAGCATGATCATCTTCGTTGGGAACAGCCAATTTTTCGGGTAATGCATTTTGAGAATATTTCCTGAACTCGGGATTTGTAAGAGTTGCAATAATTTCATCTGCAGCTTTGAGGATCTCGTCACGCAGATCATTAGGAATAAAAATCGGCGTTTCGGCTATTCTGAATTCAATATGAACTTTGAATTCATCATCAAGGTCCTTCAGAAACTTTTGATATGCTTTATCGGTAAATTGTGAGTTGTATTTTTCTCGCAGTTCAGGAATCAATGAAAGTAATTTAACATTTAGTTATAACGAAGATATGAACCAAAATTCTTTCGGCGAAACGCAATTTGCTAAATAAGAAATTTTCCGTTTTCCATGACTTTCTCATCTTCGAGCCAGATGTCGAACTCGGTTCCGACGCAGTCAATGTGCGTGGTTGATTTCCAATTTGCTCCGGTATGTTCTGAATAAGGATGACCAAACGCCATGTGAATGCTCGGTAGTTTTTCATCCTGCAATATATGACCAATGACACCTTGCAGTGCAATGTTGGTGCCGATTGCAAACTCTCCGACACGGTTGCTGTTCTCATCGGTCATTGTATATGCAGTAAATTCTTCAAGCAAATATGTATTCTTGCATGAAAGATGTTTAATGCGTGAATCAACAATATCTATTGAAAGAGGATTTTTTTTCAAATCACCGTATTTCCCGCAGAGATAATCGCCAACTACACCATCAACGACGAACAAACCCTCAACATTCAAAGGCGAAGTAAAGATTTCCCCTCCCGGAAGGTTTCCCCATTTATCAACGGAAATAATGCCGCTGGTCTTCAACCATTTTATATAAGGAGAAAACTCTGCGACGATATCCGTACCCCCTTTGGACTTTGCTTTTATGTATCTTGCCTTCCTGCATTTTTCAATTAGTTTCTGACTTAATCTGTCAACAGCCAGGAAATCAGCACGCATCCCTTCTGTCATTATCTGCTTGTTGATGTTGACCATGTGTCCGTGACGGATCTTCTTTTCGTTGACAACTGCTGTCATCTCAATTCTTGATCCAAGTTCACCCATCTGTGCCTGTGCGCAAAAAATACTGACCTGCGATTTTGCGAGGTCATCGAGAATCTGTTGAGGCATTGTTCTTGTCGGTCTTGAAGTATAATCTTCAATTACCAGGAGGCTGAACTGTGAGCCGATTTTCTTTAATTCGTGAACGAGGGAGGATGCAATTTCTATTGAATCATTGTCAGTAATTATGGTGACTCTTTCATCGGGTTTTACTTTGAGACAAACGTTAATGGCATTATAAGCGCCTTCAATTAGTTCTTCGTCAAAATCTACTTCAGCAATAAAAGAATTTTTCATTTAGTATCAACTTTATGAGATTTGGTTATAGTTTTATTTTTTGAATTAATATTCTTTGGTTTATAGCTAAGACCATCATGAGTTTCTTCAACAATAAAATCAACAAGCTTCTTAAAGTCCTTGTTGTTTTCGTAAAATACTTTCAGTTGTCTGTCGGCGCCGGTTCCTGTGTCCATCATCTTAAATATGTAATTAATATCCTCTCTTATTCCGAGCTCGTCAACGACATCATCAATGAATTCAAGCAGTTCTTTGACAAGATTAATGAATGGAACTTCTTCCTGCTTGCCAAAGTCAATCAACTTGCCGTTAATTCCATATCTTGCAGCGCGCCATTTGTTTTCCATCATCAGGTCTCTTCTGTAAATCCTGAAGCCGAGATTTTGCTGAATAAGCTTGTGAAGTTTAACCACCACCGCCTGTATCAACGCCGCAATTGCAATCGTTTCATCAACCCTTAACTGAACATCGCAAATTCTGAATTCAAGCGTATTAAAAAAGGGATGCAATCTAATGTCCCACCAGACCTTTTTTGCATTGTCAATGCACTTGGTCTGTATGAGAAGATTAATGAAAGAATCATATTCGGCAAGACTGCTGAATAATTCAGGTATTCCTGTTCTTGGAAATTTATCAAATACTTTTACGCGGTATGATTTAAATCCTGTATCTCTTCCGAGCCAGAAAGGTGAATTGGTCGAGATGGCAAAAATATGAGGAAGAAAATATCTTGCGGCATTCATTATGTTAATTCCGATTTCGCGGTTTGCAATGCCAACATGCACATGCATTCCGAAAATAAGATTTGCACGCGCGGTCTCCTGCATCTCTTCAAGGATTTCCTTGTATCGCGGATGATCGGTTATTTCCTGGTCTTTCCAATGTGAAAAAGGATGCGTTCCCGAGGCAGCAATTCTGAAACCATTTTGATCGGCAAGTCTTGCAAGCTCCGAACGCAACAAAGTTACTTCTTTCCTTGCCTCGTGAATATCTTTGCAAATGCTAGTTCCGATTTCAACAACCGAAGCATGCATTTCAGGTTTAATGTTTTCCTTGAGAAGAATTTTGCCTTCTTCAAAGATAGACTGAATGTGAGACTGCAACTCTCTTGTTTCGGGATTAACAATCTGAAATTCTTCTTCGATGCCTAACGTATATTTTTCATCCATACATTACTCTTGGAAATTTAGGAAACTTTAAGGGAGATTATTTTGATTTTTCCTTCTTAATCTTTGTCTTTACGTTTTTAGATTTTTTTTTTTCAACACCGCCGTTAGGCTTACCACTGGCATCGTCGGGTCTGACAAATGTTCCCCATGTAAGATTGTCGGCGCCGTCAACGTGAATTTTGGCCCTTCTGATCGCCATGTTTGCTGCTGCTTCCACTACCCAGTCAAAATTTGCCTGACCTACTGAATGAACATCCGCATCCGGAGCCGGATTGCAAAAATCAATTGCATACGGAATGCCATCTCTTACAGCAAATTCAACAGTGTTAAAATCATATCCCAGAGCATTGTTAAGTCTCAAAACATAATCCTTTATCAAATCCAGAAGTTTTTGCTCTGCAGGACCTGCATTGGAAACGTAACGAAGATGGTGAGGATTTCTGGGTTCGTATGGCATAATGAGAACATCACGTCTGTCAATACAATAACAACGGAAATATAAGTCGAAAATAATTTCTTCCTGAAGCATCATCACAAGTTGTTCAGTTTCTTTGTACTTATTAAATAGATCTTCCGGATCAGTAACTTTATAAACGCTCTTCCAGCCTCCTCCGGAGAATGGTTTGAAGTAAGCCGGGAATCCTACATAATTAAAGATGCCTTCCCAGTCAAGAGGAAATTCCAGATTTCTGAACGAGTTTGCGTTTGTGTCCGGGGGATTCTGATTTGAGGGAAGCAACACTGTCTTTGGAACCGGCACTCCCACGCGAGTTGCAAGTGCATTGTTAAAAAATTTATCGTCAGCCGCCCACCAGAAAGGATTATTTATTACTGCTGTTCCTGCAGCAGAAGCATTTTTTAGGAAACCTCTGTAAAAAGGAACGTCCTGCGAAATCCTGTCAATGATGACATCGTAACCACAACTTTCGCCCTGCATTACCTTGTCAATAGATACAAATTCGGCAATGATCCCATCTTCATTTTTTTCGTTTACTCTTTCCACAAATGCCTGCGGAAACGTGTTTTCCATTCCAAATAAAATTCCGATTTTTTTCATTTAACTAAGCTTTTCTCCTGGTATTATTAATTTATAAATAAGATGTGCTGTTGTAACTGCATCCCGGAAAAACGGGACGTGCTACATTTGATTTAATTGTTTGTCCTATAATTTAGCAAATCCTTACTTAAAATTATATGGAGAAAATTTTAAACGAGGGGTTCTATTGGTTCTATTGGTTTCTATTGGTTAAAATGACATTTGCTAAGCTTGGCAAACTTTTAGCAACTATAGCTCACTAAGATTGCAAAAGATTGCATAGATGTGCATAACATACTTGATATTAACTATTAATGATTTTATATTTGGATCAACAATGATGAAAAGATTTTTACGACATATGAAATTCGTACTAATTATTTTATTTATCGCCGGATTGGTATATGCTTCTGTAACTCTGCAGTATTTTGTGGCAAGGGATAACGGAACGGGCGTGCTTGTTGAATGGAAAACAAACGAAGAAGGCGGTACGGTTAAGTTCGAGATTGAACGAAGTGCAGATACTCCCGATAATTTTATATTCATAGACAGCAAAACTGCAACAGGAAACAATTCTTATTACTCTTACCAGGATAATTCGGTAGATCTCGGCGGCCGAAGTTCTTCTATATATTATTACAGATTAAAGTGCGTCGAAGCTAACGGAAATTACAACTATACTAATCATATCACCGTTTCCCATACTGTTTCGGGGATCAGAAGTACCTGGGGCAGCATAAAGGCTATTTTCAGATAGGATTAGTACCGACGCCCATTGATAAGAAAATTACCTAAATCCGAAAGGAGAAATATCTATGACTGAATCTACCAGAACGTTGAATATTACACCCGAAGAAATTCAGCAAGGTAAAACAATGGCAATTATTTCCTACCTGATTTTCTTCATTCCATTATTAATGGACGATATGAGAAAGAATAAGTTCGTTATGTATCATACCGAGCAGTCGATAGTTTTATTGATATTAAATATTGCAGCGGGCATTATAGGTACGGTGACTTGCGGAATAGGCCTGATACTTTATATACCATGGCTTATACTCCTTATCATGGGAATTATGAATGCCTCAAACGGAGAAGTTAAACCTCTTCCGGTGATCGGTCAATGGGGAGAGAAGTTCAATCTTGTAAAATAGATTCACCGAAAATATAATGAAGCAATCGTCTCATTGAGGCGGTTGCTTTTTTGTTGAATAATTTTAAAACAAACATGCAGCGGTATCGTAAACATTCTTTGAATTAAAAAATTATTTTAAAACTAAGACAAGTTTATGCCGACAGAACTACAAACAGCAAAAACATTTTTTTTGATATCAGGAATCATCAATGTGCTCGGATTTCTCGGCTGGGGCGGTTCAACGATCCTGGGAGGAATTGCAACATGCGGTGTCGGGTGCCTCATCGGAATCATTCCGGTTGTCAATATAATTAGCTGCATAATGGACTTCATCGCGTATAACAAGCTGAATAATCTCAACCAGAAAGGAACATTCAGCACCATACAGACCGCCGCAATATTTCAGATAGTAACTATACTTACAGGCAATATAGTCAGCTTTGTATTCGGAATAATCAATCTGAATAACTTCGGAAAAGAAAGCGTTAAACCATTCCTACAGGAAAAGGGAATTTACTAAGCATGTAAGGTTCATAAATATTTGATGAACTATATCAGATTTTAACCAAAAGAGATCACTTTCAGACTGTGTGAACTTAAAAAAGATTTCAAACCAAAAAACTATATAAACCTTTAGTGTTCGAAAAACTCGACAAAGTAAAATTCAGATATAATGAAATAGCGGAGTTGCTTTCACGTCCTGACATTGCAGCCAATCAATCCGAGTTCAGAAAACTTTCGAAGGAATATTCTGACCTTGAAGATGTTGTGAAAGCTTATGAAGATTACAATAGAGTAAAAAAAGAAGCAGAAGAAAATAAGAAGCTGTTGTTTGAGACAAGTGATTCTGAAATGAAGGAACTTGCCAAGGCAGAGCAGGACTTGCTCGAAGAAAAGCTATCCGGAATTGAGAAAGAGATAAAAGAACTGCTTGTGCCTAAAGATCCTGCCGATGAGAAAAATGCAATTCTCGAAATTCGTTCAGGTACCGGAGGTGAAGAAGCGGCTCTGTTTGCTGCCGATCTTTACAGAATGTACTCGAGATATTTCGAATCGAAAAGATGGAAAGTTGAAACTATTGATTTCAGTGAATCTTCAATTCCGGGAGGAGTAAAGGAAGTAGTCCTGAATGTCAGCGGTAAAAGTATCTACGGTGATCTGAAATACGAAAGCGGAGTCCACAGAGTGCAACGAGTTCCGAAGACGGAAGCAAACGGAAGGATACACACATCGGCAGCGTCGGTTGCGGTTTTCCCTGAAGCAGAAGATTTTGATGTTGACATAAATGAAAATGATCTGAAGATAGATGTCTTCAGGTCCGGCGGAGCAGGGGGTCAAAATGTGAATAAGGTTGAAACCGCAATCAGAATCACTCACATACCTTCGGGCATTGTTGTGCAATGTCAGGACGAGCGTTCACAATTGAAAAATAAGACCAAGGCTATGAAGGTGCTTCGTTCAAGATTGTATGAACTTGAACTTGAAAAGCGCGACAAAGAACTAACCTCACAGAGAAAGCAGATGGTAAAATCAGGCGATCGAAGCGATAAAATCCGCACTTATAATTTCCCTCAAAATCGCCTCACGGATCATAGAATCGGTTTGACGCTTTATAATCTTAGTGATATCTTAGAAGGCGACCTTGATGAAATTATTGATAAACTCAAGACTGCAGACAGAGCAGAACGACTTGCAGATGCAGGGGAAACAGTTGCAGGGTCAAAGGAATAACATCTCATCAAATCCGGTATACTACGTATTCATTGATTTCATCTCCTCCAGTTTTTCATAAAACCATAATTTGTTCGGCACAAATTCGCCTTCATTATCAAGCTGGTTTTTTGTCAGCGCAATATCCGCATAAGCGTCATCGAGTGTTGAGTTGCGGATTTTCAGAAGAGCGACGAGATATTTGTTGAATACCGATATTTGCATCAGCTGGTTTTTGTTGACTGCCTTATTCATTTTGACATACTGCCTAAGATTATCAGCAATATACTTTGCAGCAACATAGTCTCCCGTATCAAAGTAAGTTCTGGCAAGAAGCGCTTTTGAATTGAAGTAGAAGACCGGACCTTTGATTTCAACCGCGCTCAAGTGTTTAAACATTTGCTCAAAATCTTTTTTGTAAAACAAAAGTTTGGCTTTGGCAAGCAAGTACGTGTCTTTGCCTGACAGTCCTTCGAAATTATCTTTATATCTTTCAATAAAAGTTTCAATCCATTTGAACTTTTTCAGCGGGAGGACGGCATTTACCACTGATGTAAATTCAGATTCAGAAATTTTATTGTCAATAAGAAACAGATTTTTTTCAAACATCATGTTATAGAGTTTGAAAAGTTCTTCCCGGTATTTTATCTGACCGGAATTTATTTTAAGCCACAAGTAGGATACTATGTAATTATAATAATAGCAGAGTTTTTCGTTTGTAAATTTATTTATCTTTTCCTGCAGAAAAATTTTCAGCCGCAGGAAATATTTGTCATCCATCGTGCTGACCATCCTAACTCTAAGGTAAATAATATAGACATTAGGATGCTTCTTCTTAATTTCAATTTCATTTTTCTCAACATAGTTCATCACGTCGTCAAAGAATGTAAATCTGAATTTCAGAGGAGAATTAAGCCGCAGATTGGTGTCTATCATTTCATTAAAGCAGTGAAGTTTAGAAAAGATAAAACCAAGATCAACGTTATCGGATTTTTCCTGAAGTGTTTTAGAAATTTTCTTATCGGGAAAGCTGTAATTAAGCGAGTAGTATTCCGAAAGAAGATCAGTCTGATTCCGATAGTATGATTCATCTCTGGAAAATCTTTTGCTCTGCGACCGTAAAATCTTCTTGTATTCCATTTCAAATCTTTTTTTCATACCACGTAACCGAAGCATCTTCAGCAGCGTAACGTTGTTAGTCACAGGATCGGAATCAAATTCCCGCTGTATCAGGAATTTCTCCATCGCCTGTGCGAAGTCGGAAGTAAACTTTCGAAACTTGCTGTCATTATATTTTTCACCCGGAAAGATTTTATTAAATACAAACTCCTTGCTTGGAAATTCGACAGATTTCCCCCGGTATTTTGAACAAAAGTATTCCAGGACTATGGCAACGTGATGATTGCTGTTGAGGTATGGGGAATTTGCAAATTTCCTGAAATGAAAAAGTTCGTCTCTGGATAGCTCCTTTATCAAGTCCAGCATATTTTTTCCCTTTAAATTGTTTTACTGACTCTTCACAACCCGAACTGTTTCAAGGCGCTTTGTAATTTACAAAAAAATTTAATTGTAATCAGACAAATTTAAGAGGGACAGTGTGAAACAGTTTTCTGAAGTCTGTGAGGGTTAATAAAAGCGGCTCGGTGAAAATATTCCCGAACCGCAGATATAATAATGAAGGTTATGCAGGTAAAAGAAAGTTGTTACAGTTTCTTTATTGATGAAACATTTACTTTGTTATTCGATAAGTTTACCTTTCCTTCGAGCTGGACATTCTCCTGATCATGAAATTCGTCACTGACGTTTAATAGTCCAATATCAGGTGAATTTTTCGTCACAAGATAATATCCAGAAGAGACGCTTCCTGCAAGACTCCCTTTGGCAACTATTGAAAGATCACGAACTGTAAATCCTCCGTCAGATACGGCATTGCTGATTTTTGAAATATCAATCTTGACACCCGGTTTGAACTTAAGAGTAAATTCTGTTTTCTTTAAATCAGTTTTTACGTTCTGCACAAAATCAAGGGACTTGAATTGTTCCTCAACACCTTTCGCACAAAGCGAACAAGTGAAACCGTCAACTCCGATTCTTACCTGGGATAACTGCGCACTCAATCTCCCGACTGCAAATACACAGAAAAATAAAATTATGAATCTTTTCATCTCAAAAATTTTTATTAAATGCGGAGCAGCAATAACTACTTCGCACACTGTAACTGTTTAGTTTATTTTTTTAGATTTATTTTGTTCCGGATTTGCTCTGCCGCAATGTAAATCCAAAAAGCACTTCATCTTCTATTATGCTGTTAGACTCAACAGCTATCGTACTCATCAAGTTTCGATAAATTAAAATTTTTTGTGAAGAAAAATCAGTCCAATTATTAACACCGTTGAAAAAGATACGGGAGCTCTTGCAAAGTCAAACATTGGGGGTAAAAAATTTTTTGAGTATTTTTGAAATCAAAAAAGATGTTGAAAGAAAAATTGAAAGAGTTCACGCCGGGAACTTCGAGGATCGAGGCATTCAGCGACGGTGTCTTTGCAATCGTTGTTACTCTGCTTGTTCTCGAGTTGCGGGTCCCGCATCTGGTGGAAAATTTCACGACAAACGATGTGATTTGGGCATTGCTGCATCTCTCGCCAAAGTTCATCAGTTTTGCATTGAGTTTTCTGATCGTCGCAATCTTCTGGGTCAATCATCATCAAATGTTTCACAGTCTGGAAAGATCCGACCGCAAACTATTATGGTACAATAATCTCCTGCTGTTCTGGCTTTCATTTATTCCATTCCCCACAGCATTTCTGGGTGAGTATCCGCTGTCACTGATACCTGTAATGGTATATGGAACTGCGCTTTTTGCGGCGAGTGTTAGTTTCAATGTTTTGCTCGTTCATTGTGCAAGGGCGGGATTATTTTATGATTCAATTTCAGACGAAGTGTTAAGCCAGAGCATTAAAAGGGGAAGACTAGGTCCTGTAATATATTTCATTTCAATTATGGCTGCGTTGGTCTCGGTATATATTTCGCTTGCTATCTTCATACTTGTTCCGGTATTTTATTTCATTCCGCAGAGAATTGTCAAGACAGGGGAATGACTTTAATTGGTCATGAATTTTAATCCGATTATCGAGCTTATAAGTGTTACAATAAAAAAAATTCTCCAGAAGTCTGTAGGTTCCTTAAAAAAGATCATTCCGATTATAGCGGTGCCTGCTGCTCCGATGCCGGTCCATACTGCATAAGCCGTTCCCAGCGGCAGAGTCAGCGATGCACGGTAAAGCAGATACATGCTTATTAAGAAACTGACAAGAAAAGCCGCGAGCCACATTGCAGAAGTTGCCCCGCTAGCTTCCTTTGACTTGCTTAAACAAGTTGTAAATCCGACTTCAAACAAGCCGGCGAGGATTAACATTAACCAGTTCATATTCGATTGATAATTGAATTATTTGATTACTTGCTCTTTCTTTTTAATCACGTACTCCCCGATGATCCTGAACGCAGTTTACCGAAAGATCCTTACAAAGGGCAGCAGCAACCCGGCGCATACAGAGGTCTTGTATCTGATAAATGTTGACTCCGGTGTCTTTTCTGAAATGAACTTCAATCATCGAACTACCGAAAAAAATTGTCATGAACGATTTATGATAATGAATAATTATAGCTTGACAAAAAATAACTGTGCCTCACAATTCCGGATTAGTTTGATTAAATTATTTACAAATATAATTTTATGATAAATGAATGACAATTATTTAAAAAAATATTGCGAACTGGTATTAAGAACCGGAGTAAATTTATTTGAAGGACAATGCCTTCTTATATCCGGGGGAATCGGCAATTTTGATTTTGTGAAATCATTGACAGAGACAGCTTATGAACTCGGTGCAAAGTATGTTGAATATGTAGTGCAAAGTATCGCCATGAACAGACTTCGGGCTGAAAAATCACTTTCAAAAAAATTCCTTGACTACTTTCCGAGTTATCCGCAGATAAGGAATTATGAATTTGTATCAGATGACTGGGCATACATCGGAATGGATAATCCCGAAGAGGGCGATGCTCTCAAGGGAGTGGATACTTCAAGATTTGGCAGAGTTGCAATATCGGATCAGATGCGAAACATGGCGATGTCAAACGCGGTTATGAAGTCGAAAATTGCCTGGTGCAGAATTGCAGCACCGGGTCCGGTCTGGGCTTCGAAAGTTTTTAAAGAACCACCTTCGGATTCTCTTACATCAAAACTCTCCGATTCTTTGGTTAAAATTCTCCGGCTTGACAAGAAAGATCCTGTGGAATCGTGGAAGTTGCATGGCAAGAGGCTCATAGACAGGAGCAGGAAGTTAAGCGAATTTGGAATTGAAAAACTTTACTTCACGGGTCCGGGAACAGATCTTGAAATTTTTCTCAACAAGAATTCATACTGGCGTGGAGGCCTTGTAAAGACTCAAAGCGGAAGGCAGTTTATTCCGAATATTCCGACTGAAGAAGTTTTTACAACACCAGACTTCAGAAGAACGAGGGGCAAAGTGAGAGTAACGAAGCCGGTTAAGGTTCTTGAAAATCTTCTTGAAGATATTTCATTCGAGTTCAAAGACGGCAAAGTGGTTGATTTCGATTCAAAGCCTGACAGGAAAATTCTGGAAAAATATTTTGCCACCGATGAAGGAGCTTCATACCTTGGGGAGGTTGCTCTTGTTGATAAGCATTCAGAGGTTTACAAAAGCGGTTTGATTTTTAACAGCATACTTTATGATGAAAATGCCGCCTGTCATATAGCTCTTGGCAGAGGAATTCCAATGTGTATCTCCGGAGGCGAGTCTCTCAATACAACAGATGCCCTGAAAGAAATCGGATGCAACTATTCATTGCTTCATACCGATTTCATGATTGGCTCGGATGAGATAAATGTAACCGCCGTTAACTTTGAAGGAAAGTCCATTGATATTATCAGAAACGGAGAATTTATCTCGGGCTTCTGATAACTAAATTTATCTTTCTATTGGTCACGGCATTATGGCGGAGATAAATAAGTTTGAATTATTGAAAGCAAACAAGATGTCAGTCAGATCAACAAGATTATCGCCGTCAATATCCGTATTCACATATCCTGTAACAAATGCATCAGCATCATTGAATGCCCCGACTACGTCAGTCAAATCTATGATGCCGTCATTTTGTATATCTCCGCTGTAAGCGCAATATCTGCCAGATGTTAAAACAGAATTGCTGCCGTAAGTTTGTGCAGCCCAAGTAGTGAAATCAAAAGTTGTTACGTTGTTCTGCGAGAAACTCATAGAGTTGTTGCTCCAGCATTCAAGAGCGCTTCTGTGTTTTGTCTGAACGTAATAATTTCCTGAAACCGTATTCAAAAAATCTCCAACAGCATTTCCGGATGAATTTAAAAATACCTTCGCAGAATCAACAATTGAATATGGTGCTATACCCTGTCTCAAATTAATTCTCAATGTGTCGTTAACCTGCGTTGTTCCGTTCCACATTGCTTCAATGCCAAATGTAACATTGAGCTTCGGGGGATTTATATTAACCTTCTGCAGCATCTTGTAAATATTCAGTCTTCCATTTGAAACTGTTATTCCTGTCAATGCAGGTATTGTATCAACACTCGCAAGGATAAATTGTTTAAATAAAGAAGCAGCAGAGTCGGGATCATTTTTTATAAGAGTCGAAAAAACAGATGTTGCACCTGCATAAATAAGTCCGACAGCGCCGGCAACCTGCGGCGTTGCCATCGAAGTGCCTGTTAATGTTGAGTAAGTATTGGTTGGGACGGTAGAGAGGATGCTTGTTCCCGGTGCTCCCAGATCCATATTGATTGCTCCATAACCTGCGCCACTGTTTCTTGCATCAGTTCTTGTTGTATTTGTTACAGCAATGAGATACTTGCTTGGGCACGTTGTAGGCATATCGCCCTGTGTGTCAATGTTAATATTCAGATTCGGACCTGCGCCTGCGCTTAAGACTCCGACAGTTCCGAGTGAATCATAAAATGCGCACCACAAAGGATAGTTTGCAGGATTGCCGTAATCAATCCCCCATGAAGAATTAGTGGATACGACAAATGCACCCTGTGCTCCATTTGTTTCGTTATATTTTTTTCTCAATTTGTAAATATAACCATAAGCTTTGATCGCATTAGATTCTGTAGCCGAGCCATAGACAACAGGCATTGTCTTCACTTTCCAGTTTACGCCTGCTACGCCGAGACCGTTATTTCCTTTCGCGCCTGCGATACCCGCGCAGTGTGTACCATGCGTGTTTGCAGGGATGGTTCCGTTGTTGCTTCCCGCATTCCATCCGTTCACATCGTCAACGTAACCGTTGTTATCATCATCAATGCCGTTGCCGGAAACTTCTCCCCAGTTTCGCCACGTATCAAGGTCAGTATGGCTGACCTGCTGTCCTCCGTCAACAATGGCTACTACAATTGTATCACCTGAAATTGTAACTCCTCCTTTTGAAATATCCCATGCTTCGGGAGCATCAATATCTGCATCAGGAGTTCCTCCGGACTGACCTGTGTTGTTCTTGTCCCATTGAGTTCCGAAACTTGGATCGTTGGGAACAACCCGTTCGTGAATGTAATGATTGAATTGCGCAATAGAGACCTTGTCGCTGCGCATCACTTTCATTAATGCGTCAATATCTGTGGTCTTAGATTCATCGAAGCTAAACAGATAGATATTCATTCCCGGAATCATTTGCTCCTTCACAGAAAGTCCGATGTCATCAAAACCCCTGACAAATGAAGATGCGTCGGCATCAGATTTAAGCACAGCAATAATTTCTCCCGGAATGAAATTATTATCGTTGTAGAAGTTTGAACGATCTACTTGGGAAGTTGTATTGCTGGTCGAAAAAAAGATTCCTGCAATCACAATGCAACAACCCAATACAGAAATCAATACTTTCATGGATTTATTTTAATTTTATAATGATCATTCACGAACAGAGAGAACACCGCATCTTTTTACTTGAGACACAAGTCACTCATTTAATCAGAAGCAGCATTTTTGTATCGGAAAAATTTTTTGTTTCAAGTTTGCAATAATATGCCCCTGTTGATTCATTGGCTGCGTTCCAATCTACCTTATATGTTCCCGGCACGAGAGCTCCGTCAATTAATCTTTCAACTTCCCTTCCGTTTGAATCAAAAATTCTAAGCAATATATTTGAATTAACATTTGGAGAAACGTCAAACTTAATTGTAGTCACAGGATTAAATGGATTGGGATAATTATCATAAAGTTTCAGTGTTTCGGGTATAGTCGGACTAACAAGTTCAACATTTGAAATGAAGTCAACTATAGCAGTATAAATGCTAAGACTTGTGTTATCAAGTCTCGTCCAAATTGGTCTGACTTTTCCGTTGAAGGCAGTAACGTTAGTGTAGTCGCCGAAGAAAACAGATGATTGCGGCGTGAACGGAGTCGAACTTACTTTGAAGTTTGTGAAAGTTTCACCGCCGTCTGTTGATCTTGCCATAAAAACATCTGTTTGTGTATTTGTATAATTTCTTCTGTCATAGAAAACGAAATAGATGTCGCCGTTTTTTTGATCAATTGTCATCCAGGTAAAGAACTGTTGTTTACCCGGTGGGTCATCGTTAACTCTTTTTACACTGCTCCATGTATTTCCGCCATCAGTTGATTTAATAAACCAGATGTCCGTATCGGCTGCACCGTTTCTCTGATCAGACCAATTGACATATACATTTCCCCGATGAGGACCGTTTGAAATATCACAGGCTGTTACGGGAAGTCCGTTTGCTCTGTAAATTCCCGGAACACCGTAATCCCATCCTGTCGGCTGCGAGGTAACAAATTTATCTTCAGTGAGCCATGTGCTGCCGCCATCAGTGGATTTATCCATGACAATTCCAAGTGGTCCTGACCAGGAGACATAAATTTCTCCGTTAGGTCCGGTGCATGGAACTGCTCCTTCTACCGTGTTATCTCCATCTATGCAATCTCCTGCTTTTTTATTTATCCTCAATGCGCTGCTCCAGGTATTTCCAGCATCGGTCGAACGAGAAAATAAGATTATAGAACTGTCTGTTGATGAACTACTGCCATAAGAATCGAACTGCGTCCATGTTGTATAGATATTATTATTTCGCGGATCCACGCAAAGCCATTCTTTATCCTGTTGTTTGGGAGGAATGAAGCCGGTGAAGGAGCCGTTGTTCCAGTTAGCGCCTCCGTTAGTTGACTTTTGTATAACAATTCTGTCTATGAAATAGCTTGAGGCAGGATTAGTGAGATGTCCGTAATAAAAATTACCTGCAGTATCAACAGTTATAGATGGATCACCCCACACACTGTGTGTTGATGTCAATGTAGCCTTTGTCCAGTTAAATCCGGAATTGGTTGAATAGAAATAGAAATTCAAATTCGATCCCGCAACAAGCTGATTAGTGTTTTTCGGATTTATACAAATTGCAGGTTCATTAGGAGAGCCGGAATTCGTAATCATAACGTTTGTATATTGCGAAAACAGATTAGTTGTAAACGCCAAGATGTAAATGAAAGCTGAAATAGTTTTGTTCATAATATTTTATTTTCAATTACGAATATTAAATTCAATGTTCAATAACTTAGTTAATACCCAACCATGCTGATAAGTTTTTCTGCTGTTCGGTCGTTTTCTTTTCTAATTCGGTAATCTTAAACTTTGGCAATGGTCGGAGAAATTTAATTTCAATTTTCTTCAACAGACCGCTGCGTGAAACCAAAGCTTCCGCGGTATCACCGGCTTCATAGTTATTGACAACTTTATCGAGCGAGTCATTGCTAATACGAATATTGTCTATTGCAATTAGTTCATCTCTGGCATTGATTCCCGATTCGTACGCAGATCCTCCGGCAAAAACTTTTGAGACGATCAGTTTTCCATCATCATTTTTTACTTCAATATCCAGGGAGGTGAACTTTTCTTCATTTTCATTTCTAAGTTCGAGTCCGCATGCATTCAGATAATCATTCAATGGCAATTCATTAGTTCCGTAAACATACTTTTCCCAAAATTCGCCAAAAGATTTGGCACAAAATCCTTCACAAATTTCTTTAACCCGTTCATTGGTAAATCCGGCACCGGTCCTCTTATAATCATCATACATAGTTTTCAGAATATCATCGAGAGACTTTTCCGCGTTTGTTGCCATGATGATTTCGACATTAAGCACCATCGCGACAAGAGAACCCTTTGTGTAATAGGAAACCTGTGCGTTATTGTAATTCTCATCTCTGCGATAAAATTTTATCCATGTGTCAAAACTTGACTCGGCAAGTGATTGACTGAATCTTCCCTTGAATCTCATCACATCATTAATTTCAATATCAACAAACTCAAAATATTCCTTCTCGTCAAGTATTCCGCTTCGTCTTAAAAAAAGATTGTCATAAAAATTTGTCCAGCCTTCGGATATCCACAGGGACTCTGTATAGTTTTCTTTAAGATAATCAAAAGGTCCAAGCTCTACGGGTCTTATTCGTTTAACATTCCATAAATGAAAAAATTCATGCGAAACAAGTCCAAGAAATTTTTTGTATAATTTATCTTCTTTGAAATTCCATCTGCCAAATTGAGCAACAAAAGAATTGTGATGCTCAAGACCCCCTCCGCCCTTCTCCACAAGATGAATGATAAATGTATAATGTATGTAGGGAATATCGCCAAATAGTTTTATTTCCTCTTCTGCAATTTTTTTGATATCGGCTGTAACAACTTCAGCATCATAATTTCCTCTTCCGGAAAGACAGATGAAATGTTTTACGCCGGTTATTTCAAACTCCAGTATTTCCTGATTTCCGATTTCAACCGGCGAGTCAATTAATTCGTCATAGTTTCGAGCCGTCAAAAGATTTCCTTCTCTTTCCAGTCCCGTTGAAATCTTCTTCCATTCAGCAGGCTGATTAATTTTCAAAATACATTTGCTCTGCTCAAATCCTTCAACGAACATAAACACACCAGCTCCGCTGATAAATGCATGACTGCTGTTTACTTCCGGAGTTCTCACCGTAAGTTCATTGCAATAAACCCTGTACCCGAACATAATTTGTTTTGAACCGCGTGCATTTACAGTCCATGAATTTTTATTAATCTTCCGGACATCAAGTTTTTTTCCTTCGGAATCTACAGCGTATACTCCTTCGACATTTTTCGAAAACTCTCTGACGAGATACGAGCCCGGAGTCCACACAGGCATTACAAATGTCAGATTTTCTTCGCTGAAATTTTGGACATTAATTCCAACCTCGCAATAATGCGTATAGGGTTTTTCGAATGATAATGTATATAAGATTTCTTTGCTCAATTCTATGGACTTTATGGGGAAAAATTAAAGTGACAGTTTTGCGGTCAGGGACCGGCAATTTAAATTACAGTTCTCCGATATCTTCGAACCAGAGTTTCGGATTTCCTGAAATAAATTCTCTCATCAGTTCCTTGCAGACATCGAGATCGAGATTTATCACATCAATTCCGTGCGACTCCATAAACTCTCTTGCGCCTGTAAATGTCTCGCATTCGCCTGCTATAACTTTTTTAATTCCGAACTGCACGCTTGCTCCGGCGCAAAGATAGCAAGGCATTAAAGTCGAGTAAAGAATTGTATCTTTGTAAACTCCTATCCTGCCGGCGTTTCGAAGACAGTCAATTTCCGCATGAATCACAGGATTGTTCTCCTGAATTCTTTTATTATGACCTCTTCCGATTATGGTATTATTTTTCACCAGCACCGAACCGATTGGAATTCCGCCTTCGGCAAGTCCGGTTCGTGCTTCATCAATCGCTGCTTGCATAAAAATATCAATCATGATGAAAAAATCTTTTTAAGTTAACTCACGAATAATTTTATCATGGTCAGGAAATAATTCGATAAGATTATTTCTTTCCCCCAATTCAAAATCATCAAAATGAAATCCCGGAGAAACGGTGCAGCCTGTAAGACAATAAGAACCGGGACGGTTGACTCTTGCGCCAAACCAGTAGCCTGCAGGGATAAGTATCTGGGGCATCTCTCCTTCGTTTGGATTTATCCCGAGCTTATGTTCGGTCAGGACTCCTTGAGGATCTATTGAATATATTAATGCGCCGCTCCCTTCATAAAAATGCCACATCTCATCCGACTTGATTCTATGCAACTTTGAAATCTGCGTGTCTATCAGCAGGAAGTATATTGCAGTTGAAAAATTACGGTCGCCGGGAAATCTTTCCGGCAAATTTTTTTTCTCGACTTGTTCTGCGCACCTGTATGTTTCTTTAAAAAATCCTCCCTCCGGATGAGGAGTCATTTGAAGTTTTTCTATCCAGTATTCGGGCTTATTGGGCACTTGAAAAATCAGTAATGAATTGCAAGCCAGATGCATTCCGGCTTGATGCTTGTTTTGGTAACTTTATGCTTTTTGTTTTTTGGAATGAGCAGATAATTTCCGGGAACAAGATTCTTTTTGCTGCCGTCTTCGAACATCACTTCGGAATTTCCCTGCAACAGGATTACCCACTCATCAGTATCTTCTTCAAGCCATTGTTTCTCGGGAGTTGTCTGACCGGAAGAAATAATTCTTTCTATTGTTACATTGCCTGAAGAAATAACTGTCTGATACAATTCAAAGCCTCCCGGAAGCTTGCTGGGAAGTTCAAAAAAATTTCCTTCGAATTCATTCATAGACTTGATTTGAATTTTCAGATATCCCGAAAAAAGATTCGTTCAGTCTTTTCCGACGACGACCGGTTTTGAATCTTTCTTTTTACCAACCTGTGAAGGCACAGTTCCAAAAACGTAATCCCAGAGCGGATTGCTGACTCCATAAGCTGTATGATCATCCGAATAGTGATGACGGAGATGATACGTCTTTAGAAATTTTCCAAACCTGCCTTTCATTTCCATGTGATGAGTCGCATAATGAATTGAGTCGTATGATATGTATCCAAACACAAATCCGGCAAAAACTCCAAAATTATAAATGCCGAAGATTGCGCTGTAGATGAAATAGAAAAGCAATGCAAGGGGAACGCTTACCAGCAGAGGCATTACCAGCCTTGTGGCATCGCGCGGATAGTCGTGATGAATTCCGTGAACGAGGAAATGAATTCTCTTTCCTCTCTCTGATTTTGGATCGTAATGGAATGCCCACCTGTGAATGACATATTCTGTAAGTGACCATAGAAATATTCCCGCAACGAAGCACGCAATCCAATTAAGAACACCTGTATATACAATTCCAAAATAGGACATAATTGCAATTACAGGTATGTAAACTACGAGAGGAGTTGCAGGATGAATATGTGAAAAATATTCCAGGATAGGATTCTTAAAAAGCCTAATGGTTTCGTTTTTATTTGATTTAAATTTTGGCATAAATAAAGTGTTTTGGTTTAGTGCTAGTCGTTATAATAAGTTCTTGCAAAGTTACTAAATCCTTTATCTTCTTGAAATGAAAAAATTTGTAAACAGGTGATGCAGTCTAATGGAATCTAATGGAATCTTGATGAAGTTGGTCTCATTCGGTCAAAACCGTTTTAAACGGTTTTGACCAGCCATTACTTGCACTTCCAAACTTTTCATTCTTTAAGGGTGACGCAATTTCATGAATTTGATCCCATCTGAAGGGATGTAAGCGAATTTTCGGATTTTAAGAATTGTTTGGTCAAAACCGTTTTAAACGGTTTTGTCCAGCCAATACTTGCACTTCCAAACTTTTCATTCTTCTAAGTTCCTCTAAGTTCTTCCAAGTAAGGAAAGCATTCTACTTTGCATTTGCGGAGGGGTTTGATTATTTTTAAGAAATAAACTTTAACAATTTTTAATAACCATA
>JBDHXH010000034.1:0-26796 GCA_039810605.1 Ignavibacteria bacterium
GAACCATTCATATTGATGCGTCACGAAGTACTGCTGTGCATCATAGCTCTTGCAGCGCTGGTTTCGGAAATGATTCCCGAGATTAAGAACAAAGGAAAACTCATTCCATTCATAATAATTCTTTTTTTCATTAATACGGTAGTTGGGTTTCTGCCTTTGCAAACGGGAACAGCTTTCGGAGGAATGTATCAGACCAACCCCATGACAATACTCGTGAAGAATATTCTCAACATCGGAGTATTGATTGTAATGATTCAATCTGCAGGGTGGCTGATGAAAACGAAGAGCCATCTTGAAAACACGGGAGGATATTTTTTTATTCTGCTCACCTCATTAATTGGAATGGATTACATGATTTCTTCCGGAGATTTCCTGATGCTTTTCATAGGGCTTGAAATGGCGACAATTCCGCTTGCGGCTCTTGTGGCATTTGAAAGATTGAAGGAAAGGTCTGCAGAAGCGGGCGTAAAGTTGATTCTGATTTCTGCGCTTTCATCAGGCGTGCTGCTGTTCGGTGTTTCGATCTTATTCGGGACGACTGGTTCGATCTATTTTTCGAATATCTCTGCCGGATATCACAACTCTTATCTCGAGATGCTTGCATTTATCTTCATCTTTACAGGTATCGCATTTAAGATTTCCATAGTGCCGTTTCACTTGTGGACTGCTGATGTGTATGAGGGAGCTCCTGTCAACATAACTTCATTCCTCTCGGTCATCTCAAAGGCATCATCAGTTTTTATTCTGGTAATTCTATTCTTCAAAGTTTTTTATTCGATTGTCATTATGTGGAATGATGTAATCTACTTCGCGGCAATTCTTACAATGACGATCGGAAATCTTTTTGCAATCAGACAACAGAATCTTAAACGCTTCCTTGCATTTTCGTCAATCGCACAAGCGGGATTTATTCTGCTTGGAGTCATTGGAGGAACTTCACTGGGACTCGCTTCCGTAATTTATTTTCTTCTTATTTATATCTTTTCAAATCTCGGCGCATTTGGAGTTGTCGCAGCGATTTCAAACAGCAGCGGCAAAGAGAATATCAGCGATTATGACGGATTGTACCGGACTAATCCGAAGCTAAGTCTCGTGATGATGCTGTCACTTTTTTCGCTGGCGGGAATTCCTCCCGTTGCAGGATTTTTTGGGAAATTTTTCTTATTCACTGCTGCTGCTAAACAGGGTTACTATCTGCTGGTGCTTATAGCAGTGCTCAATGCCACAATTTCTCTATATTACTACTTGCTTGTTGTCAAAGCAATGTTCATTAATAAAAATGATATTCCGATTGAACCTATACACAATGACTTCTATACAAAACTCGGATTGGTGATATGCGTTGCGGGTATCATCGCAATCGGTTTTGCAGGTATGATTTTTGAAGATATTAATTCTCTAAGTTTCGGTCTTGTGAAATGACGATGGCTCTCGATAGCGGAAAACATATTGAAAAAGAAATTGACGGAACAAGATGCAGAGTGATTGAAGCAGGTATTAGTGAACACCGTATGAACTTTCTTAGAGAAGTTCTGACTTACAATGGGATAGATGTTAAATTTCAGAAAGAAGTCAAGAAAGATGAAACTCTCCCCGATACATTTATCATCGGTGTGACAGACGTAACATTCAACCCTGTAATTTCTGTTTATCAGCGGAAACTCAAAACTCTAAATGGAAAAATTCTTACGCCATTATACTGGCGCCAGGAAACAGAAGATAGTAAGGTGTGGTATTGGAAAATAAATTATAGTAAAGAGTAGCTCGATACCTGAAATGATCTGTACTGTGAGATGTTTCTCACTTTGGTGCTTCTTGACTCACTTGCTCTCTGCAAAAAGTTCTTCAATCCTTGCAATCCCTTCTTTGTCGTTAATGTCTTCCATAATGGATTTACATTCACCGAACAGAGTATCGGCGCGCGGCTTGTTTCCCTTTCTTAATTCGCATTCAATCATTGCCGTAAGAACTTCTGAACTTCTGTTTCTGTCTCCAACTTGTTTGTATAATTCATAACTATCTTCAAAAAATGAAATTGCTTTCTCGAAGTCCTTCTTCTCCATTTCAATATATCCCAGACCCTGCAATGAATATGCAATGCCTCTCCTGTTACCCTGTTCCCTATAAATACTCATGCTTTCATTAATACACATGCTTGCTTTTTCAAATTCTTCAAGAAAGATTAACGAATCGCCAAGATTCCCGGAGAAAAATGCAATGCTGTATTTGTCATTTACCTTTCGTGCAATCGAGAGAGACTGTTCAAATATTGAATTTGCTTTGAGATAATCATGATTGTCATATTCTAAAATAGCCCTTCCGTTCAATGCGTATGCTATTCCGAGCTCGTCTCCGATTTCTTTGTATAGCATCAGCGACTTTTCAATATACAACTTCATCTTTTCTTTGTTTCTTTCCATGTTAGCCATTGAGGATGCATTGAGATATGCTTTGGCGAGCACAGATTTCGAAACACCGTCGGACATCTTAAACAATTTCTCATATATGCGATTGGAGTCTGTAATCTGGCAGCGGATCATCCAATACCTTCCGAGTGAAGTCGCCATCTTCAGTCCCTCTTCGATGAAGTCATTGTTCAATGCAAATTCAAATGCGGAAAGGAAGTTGGAATTTTCTGACTGGAGCATGTCAAGAAATTTATTCTCATCAGGTCCTCTGAATTTTGTCTCTGCTTCATTGGAGAGCTGCAGATAATAGTTAAGATGGTTTGTCTGAATTTTCTGAAGTTCATCTTCTTCTTCCAGCTTCTTTCTTCCGTAATACCACATGCTGTCAAGCAGTCTGAACCTGTCCATCTTCTCAACATTCATTGCAATAGATTTCTCAACAAGTGATTCAAGTATATCAATAATTTCAAATTCATCAAGCAACTCATCGCTGCAGACTTTCTCTGCTGACTGCAAAGTAAACTCGCCGCTGAAGACGCACAATCTTTTCCAAAGCTTCTTCTCATTTTCAGAAAGCAGATCATAACTCCAGTCAATCAATGCCTTCAATGTCTGCTGACGCGGAAGTGCCGTCCTCTTACCGCCGGTCAGGAACATGAATCTGTTGCTCAATCTATCATGAATTCTTTCGACGGTCATCGCGCTTAGCTTTGATGCGGCAAGTTCGAGCGCAAGTGGTATGCCGTCAAGATCCCTGCAGATTCCCGCAACAGCATTGACGTTTTCGTTTGTTATGCGGAAACCGGTATTCACACTCAATGCTCGTTCTGCAAATAGTCTCACCGATTCATATTTTATCAATTCCGCCGGAGAGACATTTTCTCCGGTTGCGGGAATCGCAAGAGGCTTTACTTTATGAATGTGCTCGCCTGTGCACTTCAAAGTTTCTCTGCTGGTTGCTATTATCTTCAGCTTCGGAATGGAGCGCAAAAGTTTCTCTGCAGTGAGAGAGCATTCATGAATGAAACTTTCGCAATCATCAAAAATGATCAGGACTTCTTTTTCCTTGAGATAACTTATCAAAGTTTCTTCAATTGATTTTCCGGGCTGTTCCAATATTCCGAAAGATTTTGCAATTGCCGGAATGATAGCCGAAGGATCCTTCAGGATTGAAAATTCTGTAATTATTACTCCGTTTCTGAAAACGTCAATTAAGTCTGCTCCGAGCTGCAGCGATAATCTTGTCTTACCCGTTCCGCCGGGACCAAGCAAAGTAACAAGTCTTTTCTCCGAAATTATTTTCTTTATTTCGGCAATCTCATCCTCCCTCCCTATGAAGTTGGAGAGTTGTATCGGAAGATTGTTAGGCTTCGAATCTAAAGTCTTTAGATCGGGAAAGTCAGATGTCATCGGGGGAGCATAAACCTGATAAATCTTGATTGGCTGAATGAGATCTTTCAGAAACCTCTCACCGCAATCTTTGAAAATAAGTTCATTCCTTGCTAACAGGGAAGTGATGACCGGAGACGTAATTGCATCAGCATAAGCATCTTCTGATACAAGTATCTGACCAAAATGTGAAGCTGACATTATCCGCTGTGTCCTTGCCAGAGTAACATACCCCATGTAGTCCTTTCCGTTCCATTCTGCATTTCCTTTGTGAATACCGATTCTTAATCCAAGAGGCATATCATTAGAGAATTTTTTCATGCAACTAACGGCTGCTTTGATTGAATCGCAGGAATTGCTGAATGCACAGACAGGTGTTTCACTAAGATTCTGAAATATGAATCCGTTGTGTGATTCCATTTCGGTTTCAAATACAGACAGACAGCCATTTAATATCTTAGAAAATTCATTTCCAAATCTTGATGTAAGCTCTGCAGAATTTTCAGTCTCTGCAAAGAGAAACGTTACTATGTCATTAGGGATATTAATTGACTGCATCAATTAGCCGTTAGTAAAAAATACAAATATATCACCGGCATATATGCCGAAGATTTAAGTTGACAGTTTCTGATTTCTGAATCTCTCTCCTCATACTTCGGAAGAGAAAGTGACAAGTTTGATCCTTTATGTGACAAATTAAAATAAAGCAGGCAAAATGGAAACGCGAAAAAATCATAATTAAAGATTCTGATATTTTCCGAAGATTTCTCAACTGCAGTAGCAATGCCATAGCGGGTGTGGGACATTTGATCATAAATTGATATGTTCTCCGTTTTTGTTTAGATTTGCAAATCTCGCTGATGAAAAATCCGGTTCATACAAGAACAGGATAGCAAGATGGTGTTCAAAAAATAAATCCCTCAAAACATGTCATGGAATCTAAACTAAAATTTTCGATAGTCTTAGCAATAGCCCTTATCATATTCACCGGCTGCTCGGTAGTTGACAAGATAAAGGAGAAACTTAATTCCAGGAAAGAAACGGAGCAAGTGAAAGAAGAGATTAAAGAATTTGCATCCGCTGACGACCTTCAGTTTTATAATAAGTATATAGATGTTATGAATAAGATTCAGGAAGCAGCAGATAATGTGCAGAAAAACTACTTGAGCAATATTCCGGAACCTTCTTCTCTAAGCAAGAACAGCCTGATAATTCCCGTTACGTTTTCGCTGGCTGTTCAAAGTCTTGAAAGAGTAATGAAAGAGTATAAGCGCTCGTTTCTTGACGGAGGAGACCTTTCCAAACTAAGCGCTTCTGATGAGATGCAGAATGAAATAGAATCGGATTTTCGAGCGTTACTTTCATCCATTGAAAAGTATTATGTAATCGCCGAGAAAGTTTCCAGATATTACACTGCGAGTGAATTCAAGAACGATCTAAGTAAGGCTTTACCCTATGATGAAGAATTGAAAAATGCTTATGATGTTTACAAGACTGATTTCAAAAAATTTTCAGGAGATCTGAAAAAGTATAAACCCAAAAGGAAAGTGAAAGATCCTTCATCAATTTCGAATCCGGATGAAAGATCTGCACAAGTTATGCTAAATGCTTACGGTAACATCCTCGACGCGGCAGAATATTTCTATGAAAATTTTGACGGACTTGAACAGAAGAGTGATTTGACCGCTGCGAACAGTGCATTCGGTAAATTCATCTCGGACTATGATAAGAATAAGAATGATATCCTGTCGGCTGAATTCACGGATAAGACGAAGTTCATGAAGTATGGTTTCGAAGACTACTTTTCTAAAATGGCTGATAAATTCGTTGGAGCAGGAAACAAGTTTTTCAAAAAAGCTCCGGCAGCCAAAGATGCGAGAGAGTTCAGAAATTTATATAATGATGTCATCAATAATTACAATTACATGATAACAGCTTACAATACTTCGGTTCAGAATATTAATACAATCAGAATGTTCTGAAACTTGTGTTACTCACGAAGAAATAATTTGTTTTCGGTTTCAAAGTGAATTCATCAGTCATGGAGTTATCTTTGTAACGAAGGCATTTGAATTGTTGAATGTCAGTGATAAATCACTAAGGTCAACAAGATCGTCTCCGTTCACATCTGTTACGACATAACCTGTGGTAAAGCCTGTCGCATCATTAAATACTCCGATGACATCCGTCAGATCAACCAGTCCATCCTGATTAATATCACCTCCGTATATCGCAAATAACATAGGAGTGTTGTCAACTTGTGTTTCATTATTGCCATACGCATTTGAAGACGATGATGTAAAATCATAACTTGCCGAATCGCCCGAAAAGGGAATTGGTGTCGGTGTCCATGTCTCAATTGAGTTACGATGCTTCAGTATCTTATATCCATTATTAATTTGTGAGAAATTAAATTTCCCAAATCCGTTTGAGTCAAGAACAGCTTTTGCGGAATCCAGTATCGGATAAGGAGGCAATGGAATTCTCAAAATAATTTGCGCTGTATCACCTGTCATTTTGTTTGAAGTTGAATCATAAAATCCCTGAAGCAATGCATGCACGTTCAGAGTTTTGTAAGACGGAAGATTCAAGCCCCAGCCATGCACATATCCGATATCGGCTCCGGCCTGGTCAACAACTTTCAATCTCCAGTAACCATTCCTGTTTTCCCCATTGAATGTGGAAAGCGGCTGATCAGGTTTTACTGAAGGACTAAAAGGCGCAGTGATGCCGGGTCCATTGAATACGGGATATCCGTATGAAGAGACTGAATCTGCGTCATCGGAAAAGATTGTCATTACGTCATTTGAAGAACTTCCTTTGCCGCTCATCAGATTGATTGAATTCCCGGAGGGAGATGTCAGTGTGATTGTTAAATCTGCAGTGTAAGTATGTGACATCAACAGATAAACTTTGAGGTTGCTTACACTTCCGATTCCACTGACAAGAATGGAATCTTCTATGCCGGCAGCATTTGCATCGGGAACAAAGAATCTCCTGTAGCTTGAAACGAAAGCAGTGTCGTAGAATTTTCCATCTGCAGATGATAGCATCGGCGAACTCAAATAGTTTGAATTTGTATGAGCCGAACTGATGGACGTATTGCCGAGTAATCTTAATCCATAATTGTAATCCGTTCCATCTAATGGAAATCCGCTGTGAAGATTGTCAAAGTCAAAATTCATGAGGCTGTCTTCCCATTGAAATGATTTCGGATGACGGAACATATATTGCTTAATCTGATTCGGTGTTCTGGCATAGCCCCAGATTCTGACTTCATCAATCTGCCCTTTGAATTTATTTGCCGCGTAACTGGTGGCTCCGATTCCTCCAATGTACATGCTGTCGCTTGAATTGACATTAATAAGAGGATGTCCGGGAAAAATTGATGTCGCTTCAAGCGTGCCGTTAACATAGATGTTTGCACTCCCGGTCGCAGCGTTGTAAGTTGCTGCCAGATGGGTCCATTGAGCATTTGTAACCAACGGCGCTGTTTGTAGATTGGTGCCGTTATTGATTGCGAAAAAAACCTGACCTGAATTGAATATAAAAAGAGAATAATCATACCTGGTCGTTCCTCCGCTTTTGTCAATGATATTCTGTGCAGTTGGAGAAGTGCCTGTTGTGTCCCGCTTTATCCAGGCTTCAAGTGTAATCCTGCTATTTGGATTGAGCCATGCGCCAATGTTATAATGACTGCAATAATCTGTTGTCCCGTTGAATACCAGACTGTTATTATAGTCCAAATGATTTAAGCCTTTGTTTGCATAACTGACGAAAGTTATGTTTCTCTTGAAACCATTGTTCTGTGCGGGTCCGCTTAGATCCTCTGTTGAATTATCAAACTGGTAACTTGCGGCAAGATAGCTGAAACTTCCGCTAAGCTGATAAATGTTAAGTGGTACCGACTTGTATGCATTGAGTTCAGCGGCTGTGCGGGCGCTCTGCCAAATTCTTACGTTGTCCAACTGACCGTTGAAGAAGTATGCAGGAGATCCGCTTTGTCTGTCGCAACCGATGAACAGAGAATCAAAGTTTGATCCGACAGTTCCTGTAATTCCCGTCCTTGATGTGTCAAGGTTTCCGTTAATGTATATTCGCGTGGTCGTTCCGTCGTAAGTGCCGGCAATATGCGTCCACTGATTCGCTTTGACTGTGCCGTTGATTCTGCTTCTTAGAAAGTTTCCCGTTCCTCCCTTTGGGAAAAAAACAATTCTTCCGGAGTATTCAATTCCAAAGTAATAACTTGTTAAATAATTCTTGCCAATTATGCATGCCGATGACGATGGCAGGGCAGACGGATTGATCCATGCTTCAACTGTAATTGCGGAACCTGGATTTAATTCGGAATGAGCGGGAACCGAAACATAGCTGTTTATTCCGTTGAAACTTGCTGCATAATTGTCTGTGTATTGCGAATAGCCGGATGCTGCAATGCAAAACAAAAAAACGGTTGTTGCCGGGAATAAGATACTTAATTTGAATTTGCAAGGATTCATTTTCGGTTTCTCCTTAGTATATTTAGTTATGTTTTTTATTCAATGAATATTGTTCTCTGATTTTTAAGAGCAATGTTAAAAACAAATTGCAGAGTTGTTGCAATTGTATAATTGGAATGGAGAATGTTAATTTTGGGAGAATGAAAATTCTTGTTAACTCTTCAGAGGCTTATCCCGGATTCTTCAATCCGTTCAAAAATAAAACTGTCAACAAGTTTCTTGCAAAGAGATTTTTCCCGGTTTGTATCTTTTTATGTCTGGTGGGCAGGAGGTTAAACTTTGTTACGGGTGTTGGAAGCAACCATGAGTTCGTCTGCTTTCTCAAGCAGCCATTCTTTACAATAGCATTTTGAATCTTGGATTTCAGACTTCAGGTATTCAAGATCTGTAACCGAACTATTTTGAGTTTCACGTTTGAGCAGTAGTCTCGAAACGAATGCCGTAAGATTAATCAGCATTTCCTTTTTTTCGTGGGAGAGTTTCTTTTCGTTTTTAATGAAATGCCTTGTTGCATCAATTCTATATCTTAGTTCTTCAAACATATCCAGTTCATAATAAGTCATTAACTCCCATTTCCTTACAATGAGCTTTTCGACAAGATGAATGTTGCTGATTCTTGTCAGATACTTCAAAGCTTCCGGAAACATTTTCAGATGAATGTAATATTCAATCATGGCGCGGTAGTAGTAATTATCTCTTACCTCTTCTGCGAGATGGCTCCTATACTTTTCAATAAATTTAAGAGCCCATTCACTCTCTCCTGCTTTCATTGCCGCTGCAGCAACATTCTTATAGAAAGCTCCATCCACGTTCCGGACACCGTTGACGCTTAAGATCTTGTTATCAACCATAAACTTGTAAACTTCGTATTCCGAATTGTTAAAATCTATTTGTCCTTCCATGCTTCTCTTAATACAAAAATTTGTGAGCGCCGTGCAAAAGTTATACTTCTGTTCCTGACTGATCTTATTTAAATTTTCGCCAAGCAAATTCCGCAAGCTGTCAAAGTATTGCTGCTCTTCTTTGTATGAAAGCATGAACGAATTGTAATAAAGTTTTACCCTGAAATCCATTTCAATGATATTTCTTTCATAATACTTTATTGCCTGCTCGATAAATCCATCAGGCAGTCTTATTCCTGATTCATTCTGCATAAAAACTGAATTGTAATTGCTCGCAAAAATATCAATAAGATATCCCATCGTAAGATGTTTGTTAATGGGCTCTACAAGTTCGTTCGTCTTCAGGTGTTTGTTGGTGCTGATCAGATAGTTGGTAAGAATGATCAGGCAAAGGAATTTTTTGCCGTGATATGTTGCTTCACCTTCGCTTTCAATATTTTTTTCCAAGAGTTTCAAGGTTCTTTCAAACATTGTATTCAAGCCTCTGTTCATCAACCCCTGGGCAAGGTTAAGTTTTTGTTCATCAGGTTTGGAATCGTATATCTTAAGTTCAATAAATTTTTCGCATAGATTACTTAATTCATAAATGAGATTCTTCATGGTGCCGTAATTATATGGCTTTCCCGGCAACAGTTTGCGATACAAAGTTTCTTTTTCAAGAATGGGAGAGTCAAAGTCGGGAGCGAATTTTTTAATTTCATTCCAGAATTTTGTAACGCTTGATTTCTTATTATGAAAAGGGGAAATAACAAAGGAGTTGAATGACTTCAACTCCTCTGCGGAAAAGGTTTTGAGTAATTCAAGCAATGAACTGTTAAGCATGCTCGTTTAGTGTTCCGGTAAATTCAATTGTTGATTTCATTCCATTTTTGTTGCAGGAACGATGCTCCCTCTGTGGCAAGTCGTGCAGCTAACGTGCGCATTTTCATCCTTTATTTCTTTCATTTGCGACAGCATTTCTCTGATCTTGCCTGACATGGTCATCATCTCGCGTGCAATTAGTTTTGCAGGAATCTCATCTGATGCAAAGTCTTGCGTGTTATGGCAGTGGTCGCATCCGACTCCAAGTGCTTTTGAAAATCCATTGTTCATGAGCCCGAGGAGTCTGTCCGCAGGCATATCATTCAGCATCTTCAAATTCTTGAAAACTGAATCGGCCTGCATCTTCTCTTTCCCTTTGATTGAAATCATAATCTCATCAACGAACTTCTGCTTGGCTGCATTAAGGGAATCATTGCTGATTGCTTCTGTCGAGGTGTCGACCGGCATGCTTCGGAAAGAAAAAATTCCGATGATTGCTGAAATGAATACGATTCCGGTAATAAATTTTGTCATGATGTATATTAAAAATGAATGAATATTTTGTCAAATATAAATCAGACGAGTTCATAATTCAATTGCCATTACAATCAACTCATGCGTGAGAGAGAATCACAACTGTCCAAGACATTTTTGAAGCACCCTAATAGTTGTAGTAGTAAAATAGCGGGCGATTTATCTTTGGGGGCTGTCCCAAAAGCAAGGATTTAATCGTAGCACAGGCTATTAGCCTGTAGAAATTCTCAAAAAACACAATGACAATTTTGAAAATCCGATTCGGCGAGACTTTTTGGACAGCCCCATTGAAAATATATTAAACAAATTTCTAAACATCGTTTTGGACAGATGTGAGAGAGAATAGAGAAATTCTTATTCAGATAAATTTCAATTTCATGTTAAAATAATTATTTTGAGAGGCGCACTGACAAATTGACAACTACACAACATGCCTGATTCGAAAGCGATTCAGATCTTGAAATCATTAAATAAAGAAGAGTTGAAACAGTTTGGACGCTTCGTTCAATCGCCATACTACAACCGACTGAAGGATGTAACAAGACTCTTTCTTCTCCTGAAGAAATACTATCCTGAATTCAATCCTGATGAGATTACCAACAGGATATTATTCAGGAAACTTTTCCCTTCCAAAAATTACAATGACACGCGTATGAGAAATCTTATTTCCGATCTGGGGCAATTGTCAGAGAAATTCCTTTCGATAAAAAGTTTTGAAGAAGACAAGAATTTCAGAGAATATACATATCAAAACCTTCTGCTGGGGAAGAAGCTCTACGGATTGCTTGGGAGAACTCTTAAATCGGCGGAGAATTTAATCAGAATTGATGAAGCATCGGAATTCAGTCTGAAGAAATATTTTCACGCGATGGTATTGCATGATTATTTTATTGATACCAATCGCCAGCATGAATCAGCGGAGTCGGCATATTTGAAGTACGATTCCCTTCTCGAATTTTTCCTGCAGAACATGATCAGAGGTCTCTATGACTTCAAAGTTCATAAGAATATGCATGCCTACGAAAACAAGAATCTGCTGAAGACATTTGCGGAGAATTTTGATTTCGACAGGTTTATGGAATCAATTGATAAGAATCATCCGGAGATTGTTATGCTTAATATTGTTTATCGCGTATTCAAACTGCTTCGCGATGAGGAGTTTGAAAACAATCTTGAAAAGTTGCTTGCTCTTATAAATGAGCAGGAAAGCAATCTTGCTCATCAATTCAAATATGACATTTATCTGAATATTCATAACCTTCTTGCTTTCAGAACTTTCGAAGATGGACTTGAATGTGAAGCTTTAAGATTCAAGGTCATCAAAGAGACAATATTGAAGAACGTCTATAGTCCGGATCCTAAAAAAAATCTTATGCCTCTAAGGCTTTTTGCAAACGGCATCAATCTTTCAATCTTATGTGGCGAACCATTATATGCTGATTATCTTCTCGAGAATTATTGCGGTATATTGGAGTCCAGCTCCGCAACTTCTGCAGGATATTATGCGCTTGCCAAAATAGAATTTCATAAATGCGATTTTCATAAAAGTCTGGAACATCTTTCAAAAGTTGATTACCGAATTGTTACTCTTAGAAAGCATGTGAAGAATTTGATGCTGCAATTGTATTATGAACTCGGATACTATGATTCAGCAGAATCGCTTGTAATATCATACAGACAGTATCTTAACCGCAATGACGGTTTCATCGGAATGTACGGAGAATGGTATGATAATTTTCTGAAATTTTATTCAGCGCTCCTGAAGCTTAGCGGTAGTGATAATGATTCGAAAAAAAATCTTAGAAAAAAAATTTCTTTGACGAAAAAAGTGCTTTTCAAACAATGGATGGTTGCTAAAGTCAACCTGTAATCGTGAAAGTCTCTGATCTTGCAACGAACTCTGCATTGGTTCGTACACATCTTTAGTTTCATAAATTTCAAAACTAAATCAGAAAGGAAAATCATGAGCAAGAAAATGAACCCGGTAGTGCATTTTGAAATGCCCTACACAGACTCTAAGAGGATGTCTGACTTCTATACGAAAACATTCGGATGGGAATCACAAGTCCTTGGTCCCGAAATGGGAAATTACATACTTGTATCTACTTGTGAAATTGATCCCGTAACTCACTTTCCTCAAAAGCCGGGGATGATAAACGGAGGACTGTTCCAAAAGTCAAATGACAATCAGCATCCTTCAGTTGTCATCGCAGTTGATGATATCAGAGAATCAATGAAGAAGATTGCCGAAGCAGGCGGAAAGGTATTGGGAGCTTCCAAACCCGGAGAGCCTGATGAAATTCCCGGAGTCGGACTGTACATCGCCTTTACAGATACGGAAGGTAACAGGTTGAGTCTGCTTCAGCCCAACAAGATGTAATGCCCAACGTTTCTGTTTCTGAAGATTGCGAAGCAATCCATTTATAAAGATTTATAAAAATAAAGCGGATTGCATTCGCAACCCGCAGTCTGTATCTGAAACTTGAGTCAATGTTGTAAATTGTTTCAGAGCAACCAGAATTTATCTCAATCATTTTACAGTCCGAACCATCGTGATTTCCTGCTTAATCCGAAATCTTTCTTTTCTTCAGTCAGCATTTCAGATGCTTCATGATGAACTCCTGTTGGCGCAGGACCCGAAAAGAAATCAACATCTACTCTTCCGACTTTTCCCTCACCAAACTCAATATAGCATGAGCCCGCTCCTTTATATTCAGCAGACGCACCCGACCTTTCTAATTCTGCAATGATGGAAGCTGCAACAATCTTTGCAGCACCTTCAGAAAACACGCCTGCTTTAGGAACACCAAGACTTGCTACATCACCAATTGCATAAACGTTCGGGAATTTCGTCTTGAGATAATTTTTCTCGACGTGTATCCAGCCGTCTTCAGTCATTCCGCTTCCGATCACAACTTCGGGAACAACATGCTTCGGTATTCCCAGGAATAAGTCAAAAGGAATTTCACTTCCGTCATCAAGGACAACAGTCTTAGGAGATCCCTTCAGCGATGCGACTTTTTTGTTCGGAATAAATTTTATTCCGCGCTCCTTAAAAACTCTGATAAGCGCTTTCGATGTATCGGCCGATGGAGGAATCGGAATCCCGAATGGCATAACGAGGCTTATCTCGCAATCATTGCGAATGCCCCGCTGCGAAAGATAGTCATGTAGAAGCAATGCACATTCACTCGGAGCCGGAGGACACTTGAACGGCGCAGAACATACTCCTACAATTGCATGACCGCCTTTGAATTCTGAAATTGCCTTGTTCATCTTCACAGCGCCTTCCATGCTGTAAAATTCATTTCCAAAATTTAAAAGACCCGGCGTTGCATTGTAATCATAATCGGCTCCGAGCGCTATGACAAGTATGTCTGATTCGTATTTGTCTCTATCGGTAATTACAATTCTTGAAACGGGATCGATTGACAGAATATTTTCATTTCGGAATTTTACTCCGGGCTTGGAGATGCTGCTGTATGGAATCTTTACCGATTCGGCATTTGCGTTACCAAATACAACATCAAACTTCGAGAAGCCAAAGAAGAATGAATTGTTCTTGTCTATCAACGTGAGATCAATCCGGTCACCGGCTTTTTCAGAAAGTATGCTTGACAATTCGAGACCTCCGAATCCTGCTCCAAGTACTACAATTTTTGACTTCATTTGATTTATGAGATTTTGAAAAACTGCTATTTCAAAAAGGAATTTTCAGTTAAATTTTCAGCAAGGATTAACACGAATGAAAACTTTGATTTGTACCGGGATTGCTTATTCGCTGTTCGCATTCGAAAAGATCACAGCAAGTATGACAAACTCTCTTCATCGCGGAAAAATTCATCAGTTCCACATCCGCAGAAAGATAGTCATCTTTGACAGGTTCATTTCCCAGAAGATCAGTGCTCAAATATTTTTTGTTTGAATCCGGGAGAACTGTTACAACAATAGAGTCATCACCAAGTTCATTCTGTACCTTCAATGCTGCAATGAAATTAGCTCCGGATGAGATTCCAACGGCAAGACCAATTGATGCAAGCTTCTGCGCCATCAAAATGCTGTCACCGTCATGAACGCTTACCACATGATCGAGGTCTTTTAAATCAACAATCGGTGGAATGAACTCATCAGAAATTCCCTGAATTCTATGCTTACCGGTTTTCTTGCCGACAGTGAGAGTAGGAGATTCAGCGGGTTCGACAGGGTGAATTTTTATTTCAGGATTCATTTTCTTCAGAAATTTTCCCGCACCCATTATCGTACCTCCTGTTCCAACGCCGGCAGTGAATGCATCGGGTTTCAATGATTTGAATGCAAGCTGCCACCAAATTTCCGGACCTGTTGTATCAAAATGAGCTTCAGAATTCGAGACATTTGAAAATTGATGGGGGAGGAATATGTTTTCATTTTCAATTCCAAACTTGTCGGCAAGGCTTATGCTGCCAACGAATCCACCTTGTTCTTTTGTAACAGGTACTATCTTTGCGCCGAAGCTTTGAATCAGATCAACTCTTTCCCTGCTCATCCAGTCCGGCATAAAAATAATCACGGGATGTCCAAGCGCTCTTCCAATTGCAGAAAAAGAAATTCCGGTGTTTCCGCTGGTTGCTTCGACTACAGTATCTCCCGGTTTGATGGTACCGCTTTCGTAAGACTTTTTCATTATATGAAATGCCATTCTGTCTTTTATACTTCCTGTCATGTTAAGACTCTCATATTTTGCAAAGAGTCTTCTCACCTTATCCTTGTATGTAAAATGAATTTCAAGCAGGGGAGTATTTCCTATCAAATGCCGGAGGCTCTTTATTCGAGAACCGGCTTTTTCTAAAGCGGGGGATGAGGCATTCATAACCAGTATATTTTTTCTAATTTAATTCGGTTATCTCAAAAATGAAATAGTCAAAGCAGGTTTGGCTTATCTGACCTTGCTTGATTTTATGGTAAACGCTTATGATCATTTCACAAGCAGCATCTTTCTTGTTTGTCTGAATGTATTTCCTGACATATCATTCCTGATCTCCAGTTCACAGAAATATACTCCGCCGGATAAATTTTCCGCATTGAATTCATTTTGATATTTTCCTGCTGATCGTTTGCCGTTGAACAACACCTTCACCTCCTTGCCCTGAATGTCATATACAGTTAGTCTTACATTCGCAGCAGAAGATAATTCATAATTGATAATGGTGGAGGGGTTAAACGGATTGGGAAAATTTTGTTCAAGTTTAAAATCAACCGGTTGAAGGAAATTATTGCCTACGGATGTTATGTTTCCATTTCCGCCATAGAAGCAAATTACTTTTCCCTCCCTGTTGCCTCCGAGAAATTCATTAACGCCGTTTGAGTCAATGTCATTGAGGACTGCTGCTCTGTCTCCTCTTTGAGTGAGTGTCGTTCCGAAATCATGATTGAAAAGAATGTTGCCGTTTATTCCGTTAAGAACAACAAGACGCGGAGGGAGTTGTGTTGCGATCACAATATCATCAATGGAGTCATTGGTAATATCTCCAATGTTATCAACGCCTCTCAAAAAGGATGAGCCTAAAGCATTTGACCAGATAATATTACCCGTCTTTACATCAAGTCTGAACGCTGACTGCGGAGCAGATAATGTAAAGTCAGCATATCCATTTCCGTCTGCATCGTCAAGTAGAGTAATCTTTCCATTGTTACTTGAACCAAGACTGCGCGACCAGACTTGTGATCCGGTGTAACCTGAAATTCCGAATACCGCGCCTGAAAATCCGCACAGACCCAAAATATCATTCCTGCCATCTCCGCTGATGTCAGCAGTTTCTTTGAGGCTCCATATATTTCCCGATGCAGTATAGCTCCACATCTGATTTCCAATTGTATCAAATCCCGTTACTCCGTAAGGAGCTCCGTTGTTGTTAACTCCGACAGCCCCGCCAAAAGGAAGGGGAACAATGTCATCCGTGAACGGCTGCGGTTCAGTTCTGTAAAAAATAACCTGTCCATTGAGACCGTTCAGACATATTGATGCGTGTCTGCCTCCATTGATTACTCCGCTGGCAGCGACGAGCACATCTTTGTAACCGTCATGGTTATAATCATATTTGATTTTGACTGACTCGATATCGCCATCATTTGTGGAGATAGAATCACCATAATCCCAAATACGATTTCCATTACTGCCGTTAAGGGCATAAACCATTTCATTTCCTCCTGCGCATCCGATGACGACTTCATAAGTTCCGTCATTATTTATATCCGCAATATCCAATGCATCTTCCCATTCTACAGAACCTGTGTTGATCGTACCGAAGTGTGTGCTGAATTGCCAGATGATGTTTCCGTTAACTCCGTTGAGACACAACGTCCAGTAATTTCCCGTTGCAACAATGACATCGGTGATGTGATCGCCGTTGATGTCAGGAATTTGTTTCAGACTCTTTATTTGTTTGTCCTGATTTGTGGTGCCCGGATTGTCAGGAACAACAATCTGCCAGAGAATATCGCCAAGCTGCAATCCTTCAGAATGCGAATAACATACATTCAAATTTACAAGAGAATAATATGTTGCCAGTATCAATACTAATTTTCTCATTTTCTTTTTTACCGACAAGATATCCAATATCAGGCAAAGAAAAAAGAAAAGGAATCAAATGACCAAAGATTAAAGATTTAACGAATGATTTTATTTGTGGTTTGCAATGAGTAACTTTACAGGTAAAATTTTTCTTTTATTCATTCATTCAGAAACAAATTAAGTTTAAATCTTAACTGGTATATGAAAACAGAGAAGAAAGAAGTAATAACCGTTTCGGCAGTTGTTGATTCTCCGGTTGAAAATGTTTGGGAAATGTGGACATCGCCGGATCACATTGTGAAATGGAACTTTGCAACTGCAGACTGGCAATGTCCGAGAGCCGAAAATGATTTGAGAGCCGGCGGAAAATTTAATTTCAGAATGGAAGCAAAAGACGGCAGCTCCGGATTTGATCTGACCGGTTCTTATGACAGAGTAGTCCCTGATGAATTGATTGAATATAAACTTGATGACGGACGTGAAGTGAAAGTGTTATTTGAAAGTGAAGGAAGCAAAACGAAAGTTACCGAAAGTTTTGAGGCTGAAAACACGCATTCGATTGAACTCCAGCGCGGTGGTTGGCAGGCAATTCTGGATAACTTTAAGAAACATGCAGAAGGCGGATGAAAAATAAAAATATTTCCTGGTAGAAAGTTCCTCTTGCTGTGAAAGTTTAGTATCCTGATCAGACATTAAATCTGAAATACACAACATCTCCGTCTTCTATCACATAATCTTTTCCTTCAACTCTCATCAGCCCTTTCTCTTTCACTGCGGCTTCGCTCTTTAATTCAATCAGATCTTTATACTTCATTACTTCTGCTCTGATAAATCCTTTCTCAAAATCAGTATGTATTTCTCCTGCCGCCTGCGGAGCACGGAAACCCTTCTTGAGTGTCCATGCGTGAACTTCCTTCTCTCCTGCCGTAAAGAATGTTATCAGATTCAAAAGTTCGTATCCTTTATGTATCAGCCTGTCGAGTCCCGAAGTATTCAAACCAAGTTCTTTAAGAAACTCATTCTTTTCTTCTGTCGTTTCGAGCTGACCGATTTCAGATTCTATCTCAACCGACAAGATCAAAAACTGCGCATTCTCTTTTTCAGCGATGCCCTTGACAATCTCCGAATACTTGTTACCGCTCATGCTCTTGTCGTCAACGTTTGCGACATAAAGAAATGGTTTGTCGGTCAACAAGTGTAGTCCTTTGACAATATCCTTCTGCTCGTCATTGAGGTTGTCGGTGAAGTATCTTGCAAGACGCGATGCAGATAAATGCTCTTTCAGGGCAGTCATGGTATCAACTTCAAGCCGTATTTTTTTATCACCCGTTTTCAATAATTTTTCGGAACGGTCGAGCCTCTTGTCAATTGTCTCGAGATCTTTCAGGATTAACTCCGTTTCAATAATTTCAATATCGCTTTTTGGATCTATCTTTCCTTCAACATGAACTATGTTGTCATTATCAAAGCATCTGACAATGTGAATTATTGCTTCCACTTCTCGTATGTGCGAGAGAAACTGATTTCCAAGACCCTCGCCCTTTGAGGCGCCTTTGACAAGTCCCGCGATGTCAACAAACTCTATTGTCGCAGGAACAATTTTTTTGGGATTGTAAAGTTCAACAAGCTTATTCACTCTTTCATCAGGTACGATCACCATACCCACATTTGGATCTATGGTACAGAAAGGATAGTTTGCCGCTTCGGCATTTTGTGAAGATGTTAGTGCATTAAACAAAGTTGACTTGCCTACATTGGGCAAGCCTACAATACCGCATCGCAGTGACATTATTTTAAATTATATAAATGTTTTAAATAATAATAAATATGTGATTCCGAAAAACATCGGGATGACGATGTTGTCATCAATTTTAAGAGGTATCAGCTCGAACAAAGTAGTTACAAATACAGATACTGACGCGACAACGTATTCCTGTATTGATCCCGTTATCTTTGGCGTTATCATGATTACAATCATTCCTGTTATAAAAAACGCGGCGCTACCTTCAACAGTTTTTGAAGAGACATAATGCCTACCGTATGCTTTTCCGATTATTGCCGCAAACGAATCGCTGATTGAAAGTATGAGCATAGATGTTACAGCAACGGGTTTCGGGAAAGCGATCACGCACAAGAGAAATGCAATCGCAACATAAGTCGCGCCGGTAAGCATAATTTTTCCTTCTCCGCGCTCATGCTTTCTTAAAATAGGGTTAAAGAATTTCAAATACAGATTGCTGAACCATATATTTTTGTTACGCAAAATATCAATCAATACCGAAGCAAGAGCCAACAGAATTAAAATGTAGATTTCGGTATTACGCTCAAAAAGAAAATAATAAGTAATTGGAATTGCCGACGAAAAAAGGTGAATTGACTTGCGGACAAGTTCATTATTCAGACTGACATTGCTGTTCACATTCAAAGTGATGTCGTATAAAAAAATCCGTGAAAAATTTTGAAACAAATTTTCATCGTCTGATTCGCGGTAAAAATTGCCGGGCAAAAAAAAAGCGAGTTGTGCGCTCGCTCTTTAAAGTTCATCTTCGAAAATTAGTTTGCCAATGCAACATCACCTGGGGCAAATTTCTCATCCTTGACTTTCTTTTCCTTTTCCTTCGCTGCTTCGCCGTTTTGAATTACATCATCTTTAACAATCTTCTTAAATGGAGGAAGTTCTTCTCCCCGCATTATCATATCAATTTCCATTGAATCAAGGATCTCTCTTTCAAGCAGCGCCTCGGACATCTTCTGAAGCTTGTCGGCATTTTCATTAAGAATTCTTTCAGCCTTATCCATACCTGCCTGCACAATTTTCTTGATTTCCTCATCAATCATTATCTGCGTAGTCTCACTGTAGTCCCTATGCTGATTGATTTCTCTTCCCAAAAATATCTCTTCCTGCTTTTGTCCGTAAGCTATCGGACCGAGTTTCTCGCTCATTCCGAACTCGCACACCATCTTGCGAGCCATGCCTGTTGCCCGTTCAATGTCATTGCTTGCACCGGTTGTATATTCGTTAAAAATAAGTTTTTCTGCTGCTCTTCCGCCCATCGCATAAGCAACCATAGCTTCGAGATATTCTTTTGAATATGTATGCTTCTCATCCATAGGAAGATATGTGGTTACTCCAAGCGCTCTACCTCTTGGAATAATAGTAACTTTGTGAACCGGGTCTGCTTCCGGAATCATCTTGGCAACAATGACGTGACCGCTTTCGTGATATGCAGTAGTCTTCTTTTCTCTGTCGGAAATTATGAGACTCTTCCTTGCTGTTCCCATCATCACTTTGTCCTTTGCTTCTTCAAAGTCCGTCATTGTAACCGAATCTGAATTTCTTCTTGCGGCAAGCAGCGCAGCTTCATTAACTAGATTTGCAAGATCTGCTCCGGAAAATCCCGGCGTACCTTTGGCAAGTACATCAATGCTGACATCCTTGGACATCGGAGTCTTGCGTGTGTGAACTTTCAGAATACCTTCTCTTCCTTTTACATCAGGTCTGTCAACGACAACCTGTCTGTCAAATCTACCCGGTCTCAATAATGCCGGATCAAGAATGTCAGGTCTGTTAGTCGCTGCGATTATTATCACTCCGTTGTTTTGTTCAAAGCCATCCATCTCTATCAACAACTGATTCAGAGTTTGTTCTCTTTCATCATGACCACCTCCGAGACCTGCACCGCGGTGTCTTCCGACAGCGTCAATTTCATCAATGAATATAATGCAAGGAGCATTTTTCTTTCCCTGTTCGAATAGGTCTCTTACTCGCGAAGCTCCTACGCCAACAAACATTTCCACAAAGTCAGCGCCGCTTATTGAAAAGAATGGAACTCCTGCTTCTCCTGCAACTGCCCGCGCAAGCAAAGTCTTTCCCGTTCCTGGAGGTCCTAAGAGTAGAACACCTCTTGGAATTTTTCCTCCGAGTTTCTGAAACTTTGCGGGTGTCTTGAGAAATTCAATTATCTCCGACAATTCTTCTTTTGCTTCGTCAGCTCCGGCCACATCCTGAAATGTAACCTTCGTATCGGATTCGCTTAGCAGCTTGGCTTTAGATTTTCCGAATGAAAATATATTCTTGGAGCCGCCTGCACCCGACTGCATTCTTCTCATTATGATTATCCAGAACGCGATTATCAATATCCACGGCAATGCGCCCAGCAGCGGAGCGAGCCAGCCGCCGTCATCCTTTTCAATGCTGAATTGAATGCCGCTGTCATTCCATGATTTTACAACATTGTCATCAATGTTTGTATAAGGCAATAAAACAGAAAAACGATCTATGGTGATTTGCCTGTTGCCTACATTTATAGACTCCGGCGTCTTTAATTTCCCGAGGAATTCATAGCTGTTATCAGATTTTTTTATTACTGCGCTCTCAATCTTTTTATCATTCAGAAACTTCAGATACTGATCATATTTTAATTCAGAATATTTTCCGTCGGAACTCTTTGTATATATCATTATGAGAAAAAAACCGATAAGAATTGCGCTCCATCCCAGAACTATCTTGAACACTCTGTTCCAGTTGAAGTCATCATTATTTTTCCCGGAATTTTTCTTCGGATTCTTTACTGCCATAAAAATTACTTGTTTTGATTTTTAGTGTTTAACACATATACAGCATTTAAATTCCTATACTTCTGCGCATAGTCCAATCCATATCCGACTACAAATTCATTCTTAATTTTGAAACCAACATAATCAATTTTAAAATTCAATTTGGATATTTTTTTCTTGAAAAGCAATGTTACAAACTTAAGAGATGCCGGACTTTGCTTCTCAATCAATGATTTTATGAAAATCGCGGACAGACCCGAATCAACAATGTCTTCGACAACAATTATATCGCGTCCTTCGATTTCACAATTGAGTTCTTTCAAAAGCTTTACGTTTCCGCTTGATATTTTTTCGTCGCCATAACTCGAAAGTTTCAGAAAATCAACTTCGCATTCAACTTTTATTTCTCTGATTAAATCAGAAAGGAAAATGAATGATCCGTTCAGTATCCCTATGAAGATTGGTCTCTTGCCTTTATAATCTTTATTTATCTTTGTCGCCAGGCGCTTGATTCTCTTTCTAATTTCTTTCCTTGAAATATAAACTGTGAGAATTGGATTGTTAGTCTTTGACAATTCGGAATATGTTTGGGAGTTGACTGAAGAAGATTAATTAAAAAACCCATTGGAGATTTACAACAATGGGCAAAGTTCTTGTTCGGAATTACGGTTTAAATGTTTTCTTCCGCGAGTATCCTCTTATTCTTTCTCACAGCCCTCTCTTTGTTCATTTTCTTCTCAACACTCGGTTTAGTGTAAAACATTCTTCTCCTGAACTCTTTCAATAATCCGGACTTCTCATACTTCTTTTTGAATCTCTTTAGGGCTTTGTCAATGGACTCACCGTCCTGAATAATTACTTTAAGCAAGAAACTTACCTCTTTCGTTTAAATTTACTTCAAATATAGATATTCTGAATTTCTTTTACAATGTAGGAAACTATTAAGATATGAAGAAATCTTCACATTCGTCCAAAACGGTTTTTAAAAATTTGTCAAATTAACCAATTCACGGCACATTCAAAAAAAAATCCCGACCCCTGTACTGAATAAGCTATAGTTGTTCTTCCTAGCTTGACAGGAGCCGGGCTGTTCTTTCCCTTGTTAAATCTATATCTTGATATTTATTGCTGCTTTTCCAAAGTCTCGCACAGCAATATTAAGGTCAGTCTTCAGATGGAATTATGTCAACAAGCAAAGAGTCAAAGTAAACATATATCCACCACTCTCCATTTTCATACTTGCGTTCATAAGAATAATCTGTATCAACCTTAATTTGAGTTTCAGCATTGCATTCCGATATTGTGATATCCGGAAATTGAAGCAATACTGTGATGAAAATTGTCAGTAATAAAAGTTTGGGTATCATTGGGGTAATTCTTTGTTAAAAGAAATTTTCCCAACGTAGAGATGAGGTCTCCGGAAACCAAAGAAAAATTTTGGAAATAGTTGCTCATATCTTTAATAGCGAACAGAGGCGAATTGCTGCGAATGCTCTTTAATAGTTGATTTTAAGGCTGAAATTGAATAATTTAGGAGCTAATGAAGGGGGCAATTGGTTGCTCAATAATCATTCATAAATTTCTGAATTCACAAACCGGAGTTCTTACTTGAAGCATAAGGCAATTGATACATTGAAGACATTTTCAAATGGAGACATAAAGAGTTTCCGAAGTTTTTTGCTGTCTCCTTTCTTCAATCATAGTATGAAGCTGTTGAAACTTTTCGACACTCTTTGCAGATATTATCCTCTCTTTGAAATGAAAGGACTTACGGATGAAAAGATAAGTAAGATCATCAGTCCGGATGTTCCTTTCAACAGCTCGACCATGAAAGCGTTGTTTTCAAACCTGCAAAAGAAGTGTCTGGAATATTTTGCAGTCACAAGTTTAAAAAACAGGCCCGTAGAATTTTCTTTTTACTTGAGGAAAGAACTTTTCAAAAGAGGTTTGCACACTGAAGCACAAAACAACGTTGCAGAAGCATTGAGGAAGATTGATTTGGATAAGGATATCAATACAGATTATTACCTTAACAAATTTAAGATAATGAATGATAAGGCAAATCTGTCAAGCATTTATATCTCAAAGTCAGGCAAAGAATCTATTAATGCTTATGTAAGCAATCTCAAAAATAGAGGAAGATACATACTGTATTTCTTTTTAACTGAAACTGTGAGGGAGTATGAAAATCTTTCTGCAATTGAAATGACTTTCAACGCTTCCGGCGAAGCGAGTTTCATATACGAAATTATAAATACTCTTGATTTAGAAAAAATATTTGATGTGCTTAAGGAAGATGAAGAGAAACCGGAATATGCTGCAGTTCTTCAGACTTACAAGGCACTGCTTAATTCAATAAAAAGTTTCAGGGATCAAAGAGGTTATCTTGAGTACAAGAATGCCGTCGTCAGGAATATGGATATGCTTAGCGTAGATGAAAGACGATTCCACTTCAGGGGATTGATAAAAAATTGCATACTGCGAAGGAAAATTTTCGGAAGCTCAAAACAAATTGATACCGAACTCTTTTTCCTGTATGGATACATGCTGACAATGGGGATTTATCGTTCGACTGTGAATGATTACCTCTCTGTTGATTTATTCAGGAACGCATTAAAGGTCGCTCTTAGATTAAAAAAATATAAATGGTCTGTTTCCTTCATTAAGAAATATGTAAAGGAAATCAATCCTGAATGGAGAAAGAACATTTTTTTCTATAGTCTTGCAGAATATTACTTTGCGAGAAAAATGTTTAAGAGTGCTCTGAAATACTTTCATAAAATTAAATATGAGGAATTCTTGTACAAGGTTGACATGAAGAACCTGATGTTGATGGCGAACTTTGAGTTGAAGCATTATGAGACTGCACTGACAATAATTGATTCCTTTTATCATTTCCTTTCAAATGACAAAGCGCTGTCAAAGGAACAGAAGAAACTTTACAGAAACTTTGTAAAGACAATTCATCTGCTGATCCTTTATGTAACTTCATCCGGAAAGACTTCGCTTGACGACATTGAAATGTTCCTGAAGAATGAAATTCCTTTCAGAAGCTGGATTAAAGAAAAGCTCGACGAAATCCATTCACAAACTTCCGCAAGCCGGAAAAAGATTTCAAGTTAAGTTGAGGGATTACTAACCGGGTAATGTGTGTGAATATGAATTGCAGCATTACTGTTTATATCTGTCCTTCTTAAATCTTTCCGCATCTTCATGCGTCGTCTGAAAATTCTTCATCGAAAGCACCTTGTCATAATAAAAATCTGCCGTAGCACGATTACCCTGAACGTCATTCAACATTCCGCTTAGCAAATATATAAATGCAGTGATGGGCTTCTCGTTTGTGTTATCAATTTTTTTTGTAACTTCTTCAGCAACGCTTATATAAGGCGCCGCTTCCTCTATCCTGTTCATTTTTGTGTAGCATAGTGCAATATAGTAATTTGCTTCTCTTTTTAAGGACAGAGCTCCGTATCCGAGTCTATTGCTGTCAATCTTGGATAAGATGTTCTTCCAGCCTGTAAGCGCTTCGCTCCATTTTCCGAGGCCTACATAACTGTTATATAGGTACTTCTCAAATATGGAATTCTCGGGATATTCCTCGTGGAGCAGCTTTGAATATTTTTCTGCTTCGGCAAAATTTCTTTCATAGACTAAATTCAAATACGCAAGGACATATTTCGCTTCGGTCTTTGTATATTTCGAATCTTCAGCGCTCTCTTTTATCTGCGACAGTCCTTTAATCTTATCGCCTTTCGGGAAAATTATCATCAGCGGTTTGATTACCGGATAGGCATCAGGGACATATTCTGCAAAATAATTATATAGACCGATGCCAAAGATAACATCCTTATTTTTGTTGTTAATGTCGTAAGCTTTTTGAAGAAGGTTAAGAGCTTCTCTTCCGTCTTCGGCAGCTTTCAGCCAACTTTCGCGAAGACTCATCACAAGCCCGCGATATCCAAGCGCACCGCCTTTGTAAAACATTGCTCTATCGTCAGACTCATTTTTGTCGAGAACTGCATCTGCTTTCTCAATGACAGTCTCAATTTTTTTTTCAAACTCTGCATCAAGTGAATCATTGTCCTTGTCAAGATTAATTTTCCACCAGTCAATCATTGCATCAAAAAAATATCCTCCAGGATTATTGGGTTCAGTATTCCTTATGTAATCAAATTCAATTTTTGCAGAATCAAACTTAAGATGATAAATATAATCTATGCCTTTTGAAATCTTCTCGTCAACTGTCTGCGAAAAGCAATCAATAGTCGCGAGCAAAAGAAAAACTAAAGTCAGATGTTTGGTAAGCACTGTTTAAGTCTAAAATTAAGAATTAGAAATTATAGTCCGAGATCGCATAATCATAACTTTGATAATTCGGAAACACATTAACAAATTCCGAGCTTTAAGAAACCATTTCCTTTTCACCAAGAAACTCAATCCAAGCTTTCTTCAAACAAGGATAATTTCTCGCTGCTTCCACAAGGCTCATGAATGCCATAATATTGTCTTCAAATCTTTTTGAAAGAGTATCGCTTGACAATGTGCCATCAGCATTGAAAGCCTGATGGGCAACTGCAAGTGAGAACATATCAGGAAATACTCTTGCTCCAAGGTGTTCAAGCGGAACGCGCAATGACCAGATTGATTTGTTTCCGCCTCCCATAGAAGGCGATGCAGACATCAGAAGTATATGCTTTTCATTAAACGGCTGTGGACGAAACCGCGATACCCAGTCAATTATGTTTTTCAGAAATCCCGGCATTGATCCGTTATATTCGGGTGACGCTATTATTATAGCATCATTTGCTTCTATCCTCCTGCACATTTCAGCGCCGCCCGGCGCAATGCCGCTTGTAGCTTCTATATCATTATTGTAAGAAGGACAGTCGAATTCGATAACATCTGCAAAGTCAACTTTCCCTCCATTCTTATCAACAATCCCCGCTGCAAGCTTCGCCAACTTCTTGTTAAATGACTCTTTTCTTAAAGAACCTGCAAAGATCAACACTTTGAGAGGCTGTTCGTGTCTGTCAATCATTTTTCTCTAATTTGGATTATGAACAAATATAAATGTCTGATGTCAAACGTGAAACGGCAATCGTGAATCGGCAATCGTGAATCGGGAGTCGGGAATCGGGAGTCGTGAGTCGTGA
>JBDHXH010000035.1:0-26740 GCA_039810605.1 Ignavibacteria bacterium
TCTTATTTTTTCGACCGCTTCGTTACCGGCAATTCTTGCTTATCGCCATTGCTTTGAATTTCTTATCGGCAATTTTTTACAAGCGGGTTTGCTTTCGAAAAATATTTTAGCTTCCGATTTTGATATACTTTCTAAGTTATTACTCGATTTCAAAATTAGTTTGGACAGCATTGTGAAATGATTGACACTGACTATTGGATTTCCATTTTAAGTTAGAAAGAGGAAGATTATTTTTTTGCAAATGCAAATAGTGAATTACATAATGACAGGAATGTTTGTGCTGATGTTTTCTGTTGGCGCCACTGCACAGAAGACGAGAGGAGAGTTTCTGAAGATTAATTTCTCGGGGATGATTGACAGTTTGATTAAACCTCCATCGAACTGTGAAGAAGCATGGAAGCTCGTTGATTATGACACTTTGACAAATGAAGTTGTGCCTATAGCTGAAGTTATAGCACAGAACGAAAAGATCACGAAAATCGGAATGCAGATTGATTCATTGCTGAAAAAGAATTCTATCGGAAGGAGACACCTGCCTCCCCGCGGAGATGACATACCGCAAAACAGTCCGCCTTCAGGAAACAATCATCCCAATGACGAAAACCTTCCTGATAATCTGGGAGAATTGTTTAGAGATATTAATGAAATGAATCTAAGCATGGACAAACTGATTGTTGCACGGGAAAAATTGAAGAGTGATATTTCTTCCATTCAGAAAACAGCAAGCAATGAAATACGCAACACAAGGGTTGGTGAATTTGACAAGCGCAACGAAATAATCAATAACTTTCTCGATACAGTTGGAATGCTGTATAACAACTTTGAAAGTGTTGTTAAGGAAAACATGCCGGATATAGATGAGATAATAAAGAAGTATGATTACGGAGCAAAAATATCGGCGACACCAATGGCAAACGATATTCTGAAGACGCAATCTTCCGAGCTTGAAATCATAAAATTTCTGTTTAATGTTTCAAAAGAGCTTATCAATCTGGGTGCAAAATTTTACAAAGAACAACGGGACCGACAAAGATAGAGTTTACTATGTGTGTCTAAGGAGATAGTAGCAAACTTCCGGTTCAAACAAATATGATTGAAAAATTGAAATCTGTGAAGCAGTGTATTCTCGGATTTTGGTTACATGATCTTCTGTTTTTATCCTAATGCATTCCCTTCCGTCCCGTCCCCTCATCGGCAAGGATTTTTACATATCAATAAAAGAAAAATTTTACCAAAATTTTCACAGTCCAAAAAATAAATCAATAGCCCACGGCAATTAGTCGGGGTAATGGAGGAAGAAGTATGAAAACAATAATTTGCAAATTGGCGGTTTTGTTTTTGCTGTTGGTTGTTTTTAACAAAATCACTTTCTGTACTCCAATCAATGCATTCATAGATAATGTCATACCCAATCAAAATTCAATTAATGTAAATAGGACAACAGATATCCGAGTTGTCTTTGTTGGCAATATGAATGCATCTACTATTAACAATGCCGGCATAAAAGTATTCGGACAGCAAACAGGAATACTCACAACTTCTATCAGCTACAATGCCGGAACTAAGACTGTGACTATAAATCCTGCTAATAATTTCAAATCTGGAGAAAAGGTTCATGTCACTCTTAATGCCGGCATAAAGACGGCCTCCGATGTACCGATTGATCCGATTTCATTTTCCTTTACAGCCCAAGCTTCAGGAGGAAATGCAATATTTACGGAAGTATCAAATCCTGAAGCAGGAGATGCATCCATTCGGCAGATAATTTCAGGTGATTTGGATAACGACCAGGACCTGGATCTTTGTGCCTGTTATGAAAACAAGATTGCAATAATGAAAAATGACGGACAGGGAGTTTTTCAGGCTTCACCGAATGTCATTTCAGTTGCCAACTTTCATCTCATAATCTCATTTTGCCTCGGCGACTTTGATGCCGACGGTGATCTGGATCTGGCTCTGACAAACTTTAATAATTTCAATTATCAAACGGAACTTTGTCTCTACAAAAATGATGGTGCCGGTACTTTCACACAATATGCTCCGGCTAATCTATTTAACGGATACATTTTGAAGACTGATGATATGGATTCAGACGGGGATCTCGACATTGTTTCTCCTGACACTTTTATTCCTTTCCCCGGAATAGGAGGAATAATGACATTTGTAAATGACGGTCTTGGAAACTTCATAAACTCCGGAGAGCAATACCCTAATTTTTGCTGTCCGCCGATGCATGGTGAAACAATTAGTTATTGGGCATCAACTGTTGACGATTACAACAATGACGGAAGAGTTGACTTCATCACAGGTGGTTATATGTCTAGTTTGCAATTTCCCTGCACTTGCAGTTTCACTCAAGTATTTGGTTCTTTTGGTGTGATTGATATCTTTCCATCAATTTATTCCACAGGCACGTCACTATCTGAAGCCATAAACAACGATCCCTATATGGACTTCATTCAAAGTAATGGTCATATATACAAAAATGATAATTTAATTTTTACGGAATCATCTTTTCCCGGACATGGAGGATTTATTGTTACCGGAGATTTTGAAGGTGATGGTGATATAGATATTGCGGAACAATTTGCAAGCGGCAGCAATCTCAATGTATATACTAATAATTCTGATGGAATTTTTACACCATTTTCATCGAGACCGGCACCATTTAACGGAGAGGGAATTGCTTCCGGGGACTTCGATTCCGATGGAGACATTGATATCGCTACAACCGGGAGAGATGCAGGAAGACTCGCCATATACCTTAATGGATGTGGTGCACCTGAATGTAATATCACAGGTGTAACTCCGCTTATTGTCTATACAGTTGATAATCTTTTCGTCAGTTCAGTAGAGTCAGGTTTCTGGGATATTTCAAATTACAACAATACGAATGCTTCAATTTCATCGGGACAAAATAACGACTCCGTGAAAATAAATGCAGGGAATGTCCCCGGACATTTTGTATTATACTACAATGGACAGGACAGTTGCGGACATTTGACGATCTTAAGTTTAAGGCATGTCTTTGTCGAGGGTTTGCTTCCTATAGAACTGATTTCATTTACTTCGGATGTCAATAAGAACAATGTCATTTTGCACTGGGTTAGTTCGTCAGAAAAGAATAATTCCCAATTTGAAATAGAACGATGCAGTGTGAACCCGGCAGATGTATGCGCTTGGAATCGAACGGGTGTTGTGCCGGGTAAGGGTAATACTACTGATCCAACCGACTATTTTTTTGAAGACAGGAATCTGCCCACGGGTCGCTATTCCTATAGAATTAAGCAGATTGATTTCAATGGGAATTTTGAATACTATGAATTGCCGAATGAAGTCATGATTGAAGTTCAGGAATTTTCTTTATCACAAAACTATCCAAACCCGTTTAATCCGGTTACGACTATAGACTATCAGCTTGCTGAAGATGGAATTGTAAGTCTTGATTTGTTTGATATTGCCGGAAGAAAAATAATGACAATGGCTAAAGGATTACAAAATACAGGATATTACCATGTACGGCTTGATGGTGCAAACCTCTCAAGCAGTATCTATTATTACAGACTCGAAGTGAATTCCAAAGGAAAGCTCTTTGTAAAGACAATGAAGATGTTGCTCATTAAATAGGTAACGGATTGTAACCGATAAAATTTAACATCTAAAAAAATGATAAGCTACGGAACTTTGACATTCCGTAGCTTATCTTCTATTGAATGATTTGTTAAACTTCTAAATACTCATTGTCAAATCCTTCGATGCCTCCTTTCGAAGCAGGGGAAAATCAAATCATAATAATAGCATCAGCAATAAAAAAGCCGCGGAAGTTTTGCAACCCGCGGCTATTTTGAATCTCATGTTTCAATTTCTCATCTGACGCGGCATGCCGCGCCTCAATTCAACACACTCTTACTTTACAAGCATCATCTTCTTTGTCATTGTGAAGTTATTTCCACTGCCTTCTGCAGATATCCTGTAGAAATAAACTCCGCTCGATAAGTTGGATGCGTTGAAATCAACTGTGTAGTATCCGGCAGTTCTGACTTCGTTCACAAGTGTTCCTACTTCGCGTCCTGACATGTCAAACAATTTGATGTTAACCTTGCTGTCATAAGGCAGATCAAAGTTAATCTTTGTTGACGGGTTGAACGGATTCGGATAATTTTGTGAAAGGTCAAACTTAACCGGAATGCCTACATTAACTTCATTGTTGAGATTGAAGTATTCATGATTTCCGTTGAAGTCAACTTGTTTCAGTCTGTAATTGTATTTACCGGAATTCAATCCTCTGTCAACAAATGAATAGCTGTGAGGAGTTGTTGATGTTCCGTTACCGCTTACAAATCCAATCTTGCTCCAGCTTCCGTTTACTGTTGATCTTTCGATTTCAAATCCGGAGTTATTGGTTTCCGAAGCAGTAGTCCAGTTCAATGTAACATCTCTTCTGTCGATGACTGAAGTAAACGATGAGAGCTCAACAGGCAATGGTTCCTGACCTGCGATAGCGAAATCGCTGAAAGTTGTCAGTCCCGTTGCAACCAGAGAATTACCTGATACTGTGGTATTGAGACATACCCAATTTCCTGTTTGATCTGTTCTCTTTACAATATAAAGCATTGAAGGATCTATAAATGTAAGACCGGTGAGGTCTATTGCGATGTCATAAGTTGCATAACCTGTCTTATCATTACCTGTGTATGTAGTTCTGAACCAGTAATCATGATAAACATTTGTTGGCGTAAATATAGAACCGTTTTGAGTTGTAGCAGTAGAATTTATTGCAACGTTCTGTCCCGGGTTATTGCCTGTGTATTGAGAAACGTAAGCGTTTCCTCCGGAAGGATTGTCATTATTTTGTGTTGGTATAACTTTAACTTCTCCGCTAAATGATGGAATACCGGAGATGACTTTTGTATCGCTCACATCTGATTTCACAGATGATATCTTTGAATCATTTTGTAATCCAATTCCGCTTGGAACAGGCATTGCGCTGAATGTCAAAGTTACTAATGAGTTACAGTTATATGAACCCAAAGCAGTTACATTGTCATTGCACAGTCCATTCACATCTGAAACAATAAAGTTATCTATGTAAAGGTTATTACCGAATCTGGCAATAGCACGGAATCCAACAACAACATTCGACATACCGGCAACATTTGACAGGTCTATGGTTTCATGTCTCCACTCTGAAGGTGCACCCGGTGTGTAAGAAGCTGATTGTCCGGGTCTTGTTGCAAGTGAAGGGATTGAACTCTCACCTTTTCGATAGACTGTGGAAGCATCGAAGAATGTAACGCCTCCATCTGTTGAGATTACTACCTGCAATGAATCATCCTCATTTGCGGTATAAGTCCTGTATGCAACATAGAAATTGAGTACAGGATTGGTTGTTCCGGAAAGGTCTAATTCCGGTGATCTCAAGACTTCCGTTCTGCCTGCAGTTCCCAGATAGAAGTTTGATTTTGCAACTGTATCACCCAGTACGCCATCAGGATTCTGAATGGTACCGCCGAAAACAAGACCCCATAGTTGTGTTGTACCCACAACTTTCTCTGTCAATATAGTCCAGCCGGTAGGGGAGCCAAATGTTTCAACGTGCGGATATGTTGTGATCTTATCAGCAACGAAAACAACTGTTGTCAACGTATCGTTAGTAGCGTTTCCGTCGGTTGCAAGTGAAGTGTAAATCTTAATAACATTGTTTCCGGGAGTAATCGGAGCAAACGCATTGCCACCGGAGAAAGAAACACTTTCTGTTCCTCCTGATACAATGGGACCAACTGTAGAGATCGGACCCATTGGGGGGGCACCATTTACGGAATAGTAAACATCAACAACGTTTTGGGTATTTGTACCAAAGTTCTTCACTGTAGCAGTGAAGTCATATCCTTTACCGACGGAATATATCTTAATGTTGCTTAGACTGGAGGAAATTACTCCAACATCATTCGGTTGAGCAGTAGGAGGCGCAAAGGTATACACTCTTCCGGATCCCGGATTAGTAGTATTTGCATCATTTGCAGTTACTGTACTGACTGTGTGTGTTGATGATGTTACACTTTGGAAATTTGTTGGATTAGCAGCTACGCTGTTAATACCAATTGATGCACCACTGGGATTACCACCGGCTCCATAAACAAAATCTATTCTACCACCGTCTTCATAAAGCCAAACCTGGAACCTTGAGTTTGCAGCACCCGACGTGGCTCTTGGGATTGTTACAAACCATTCAACTATAAATATTCTGGTTGGAGATGAGCCGGTCATAAGATAGTGCACCTTACCGCCCCCTGCAGCTGAACCTAATGCAAGGTCATCCCAAAGCGCGAATATCTTTGGTCTATTGGCAGTACTCGTAATACTGTTTGTAAATTGTGAAGTTGTAACCGGTGAACCAAGTTTAAGGAAACCATCCGGTGTAACCGAAAATTGAGTATAAGAGAGGCCCTCATAGGTAAATGAGAAACCGCCCGGAAAGGTAGTCAAAGCAGAAGGTCCATCATCATTTGGTGCCGTGAGAAGATTAGTGGAACCTGTCATTGGATCAATGACTCCTCCGGTTGTTGTCGAATACGAATATGTGTTCGCCAGTTGGGCGTGTGTTGTCACAGCGACTGCCAGCAGAAATAAGCAGGCAAAAATTGAACTCAATACTTTCATAATTCTTGGGTTTTGATAGTTAATAAAATAAGCCGGAGCTTGAAAAACTTTCAATCAGATATTTCCGGCGAAGTTATCTGACATTGTAACTTTGAATCACACCTCGAAGTAATACCTCCTTTCTATTAGTGTAAACAAACCCGGAGTAAGACTTGCGAAAAGACTCTACTCCGAACAAGTTTGTCAATTTCTTATTTTTGTATTATATAGCAGTTAGGGACTACCAGTTCAACTTAATATAGTTTATAAAATATCAAATTACTATGACTCGTAAAATAATTTAACTTCAAACTCAAAATCAGAGCCAAGAATTTTTTCCGGATAAGAAATGAAAAAGCCGCGGCGACTCACCGCCCCCCGCGGCTTTTTATGTTTCTGAATTTCATTTCTCATCTGGCGCGGCATTCCGCGCCTCAATTCAACACACTATTATTTCACAAGCATCATCTTCTTAGTCATCGTGAAGTTATTTCCACTGCCTTCAGCAGATATCCTGTAGAAATAAACTCCGCTCGATACGTTAGATGCATTGAAATCAACTGTGTAGTATCCGGCAGTTCTTACATCATTCACAAGTGTTCCTACTTCGCGTCCCGACATGTCAAACAACTTAATGTTAACCTTGCTGTCGTAGGGCAGATCAAAGTTAATCTTTGTTGACGGGTTGAACGGATTAGGATAATTTTGTGAAAGGTCAAACTTAACCGGAATGCCTACATTAACTTCATTATTGAGATTGAAGTATTCGTGATTTCCGTTGAAGTCAACTTGTTTCAGTCTGTAATTGTATTTACCGGAATTCAATCCTCTGTCAACAAATGAATAGCTGTGAGGAGTTGTTGATGTTCCGTTACCGCTTACAAATCCAATCTTGTTCCAGCTTCCGCTTACTGTTGATCTTTCAATTTCAAATCCGGAATTATTGGTTTCCGAAGCAGTAGTCCAGTTCAATGTAACATCTCTTCTGTTGATGACTGAAGTAAATGATGAGAGTTCAACAGGCAATGCATGATCCCAAGTATCGCTGACATAGATTCCGTCAATTTTCAGATTTGCGGCTGTTGATGATCCTCCCTGTCTTAAACCCACTCTGAAGAGGGCACTAGGGTCACTGTTTGTAGTACCAACATGAGGTCCTAATGTTGGTATTGCAGGTTCTGATCCGGGCAATCCGGATGAAAAAACAAATAAACTTACCTGATCATTTTGTACTCCTGTGATAAATTCATATTTAAGGACAACAAGATAAGTTGTGCCGATTAAGTATTCAGCAGGGGAGTAAAGCACTGCAGCTCCTGTAGCATTTTTTGAAATTCCGAAAGAAAACTTTCCTGTTCCTGCTGTGGAAGAATCTCTGATCCAGACTCTTGCATAAAAACTAGTGTTACTTGTAGAATCCAAAAGAAGGAAGTATGAATCACCTGCTCCGCTCGGATTTCTTGCAGTATCAACACGCACCATAAATGATGCATATACATTTCCCGATATAATTGAACTGTCGAAAAACTTGTAAGCATCTTCGCCGGTTTGAACCATTCTCGCCATGTTTCCAATTCCGGAGCCCGGATAATTTGTATATGTCAGTCCCGGTAATATGGCTCGAATACTGTTGGTTCCTGCACCGCTGTAAGCAGTCCACCCGTGGGACGTGATTAAATCACCGTCAGGGTAGTCGAAGTTCTCAAGAAAGTAGCCTGATTGCGAGTAGCTGTAGGTTGAAACGAGCAGAAATGAAAGCAGTAAAAAAAGTCTCTTCATGATTCTTTATTTTAGGGTTTATAAAAATGATTTTATTCTTGTTACTATTTCAATTCAGGGAACATACGGTCAAAACGACTGATGATTGACCAATTGAAATCTGTTATTACACCAAGTGTCTAACAGGTTGTATCTATAAATCATCGGATTATCAAAAATAACATTATTTCTAACAAGATTCTAACAAATTCAGGAAGGAAATGAATTCTCTGAATTCTCCGTCCAAAACGATCTCCGAAAGTCAGATCAAAATCTTAGGTCCGGGGCTGTCTAAAAAGTCTCGCCGAGTCGGATTTTCAAAATTGTCATTGTGTTTTTTGAGGATTTCCACAGGCTAATAGCCTGTGCTACGATTAATTATTTTTAAGAACTGTTCAGGTACTTGCTTTCGGAATGGAGTTTATTTTAAAAAAAGTGAAGCAGCATTTCTGCTGCTTCACTCATAATTCTCATTAACATGATTTCAAAACAAAGGAAACCTAAGGAGTCTTATTTACTTTGTTTAATTCCGGTTTTATTTCATTCATAGTTTTTAAAGGAGCCGGACGTGGTCCAGGTCCCGGAGGTGCTTGCGAACATATAAAGTTTGCAGAATTATTAAACGCAAAACCTAAGTCCGTAAGGTCAACAAATTCATCAAAATTCAAATCTGTTATTACGTAAGGACCTCCGACGAATACAGCAGCATCATTGAAAATGACTGTGATGTCAGACAAGTCAACACAACCGTCTCCGGTAACATCACCGGAATAAAATGAAGCAACAGTAGCTTCAGCAACTACGTTTACCAATGCCTGATTGCAGGCATAAGCCTGACATTGAGCAGTTGTGAAGTTATAACTTATTGCTCCTGCTGTTGCAAGAATCGGATTAGCACTCCATGTGGAGATTGAATTCCTGTGTTGAATCTCCAGGTAGTATGATGTGCCTGCAACTGCGCTTGTAAACGGAGCAGATGACATGCCGTTAGTTGAGTCATAAACCACTTTCATCGTCTGAACGATCGGATAAGGTGTTGTTGCAGATCTCAAGTTGATTGTAAGAGTATCCCTTCTTGCAAGTTGGATTGCTTCGAGTCTGCTGTTGAGACTAACAAATATCGGGGCGTTGAATTCATCCGCACCCATATCAGGAGTTGTAGCACTTCTGGAATTACCGTCGTAGTCATTCGTAATTCCGGTAATTGGAGTTCCTGAATTTGACAATGGTGAATAGACACTTGTATTAACATGAAGGTCTGTCGTACTTACATACTGCGGATCTCCGGATGCACTGTTAACGTCCTGTCCGGTCAAACCTTTCCATGCTGTGAGATCAGTTGCGGTTGCTGCAGCAATCTGTCCGATTAACTTTAGACCCGATCCTGAAGCATTGTTATAATAATTATTATAATTTATTCCGGAGAACTGCGTATTGTCAATTTGCGCCCAGACGCAGGTTGTTCCGTAACCCAATGCGGCGAGTAGTCCGAGATCATTGCGAATGCTGTTGTCGCGGATATCGGCAACGCTTCCGGTTCCAACGAATATTCCCATTGACATTGCGTTCGTCTTATTCAGCGTATTGCCTGTCATATAAATAGAATTATAATACACGCCAACGCCAGACTGTCCTGCACTGAAAACCATAATTCCAATCGGATTGTCAGTTGGAATGGAAGTATAATTCCATCCATCTCCGGACAATTGATACAACATATTGTTTTGGACACTATTATTACAATTTGCGGTGCCCGAAGAAACTGCTACGCCCTGACCGCCGTATCCGCCTGTTCCGGTGTAGTTCAAGTGATGAACAGAGTTTCTTTCGACTACGGTATTTACGGTTCCGGTTGCAAGCCAAGCACCCTTGTCATCCTGCGATGCTGTGCCGTCGAAATTTGCCATCTCATTCTGTTTAATTAATCCACCATCTATTCCCTGCATATAAAGACCTACGTTAGCAATTGCATTTGCTCCTGAAGTTGTAAGATCATTCATCAGATATGTATTTCCGCTTCCGTTTCCTGCTCCAACTACAGCGATTGCATAACATCCGATATATGCTTTCTGGACATTGTTATTCATGATCATGATGTTGTTACTGTATCCGGCAGTACCAAGAGTCCCGGCATCGGAAATTACAACAGCGGTACTTGTAGTTGCACCGTTTATAACGACACAGTTCTTCAGAGTTCCATTAGTAACAGGGGTAGTTCCCGTTGAGCCGAACAATACTACCGAGGGAGAAGTTGTGCTTGTATTTGAAATTGTCATGTCTCTGCTTGAGCTGCCGTTGTTTGACCCGTCAATTGTAACGTAGCTTGAGAGTATCTTGAACACAACATTACTTGCAACAGCACCACTGACACTCGTGGTAACACCGCTGCTTGGCAATATAGTCAACGTATTTGTCGAAGAAGCAGTTGAATAATTAACTGTTATAGGCAATGTTTCTGATGTGTAGCTTGCATCAAGAAGCAGGAATCTTACGGCGGCAGAGGAGCCACGTGCATTAAGGTCATTTACTGCAGCAGTTATTGTCGCATAAACACCTACTCCTGCGTCATTCGGAAGTTTCGGATTTTGTGATCTTGTAATGCAAAGAGGTCCGTCATACTTATGACCATTTTCCATTGGAACATAGGAAATTTGTTCAACTGATCTCATAACTTTGTTTCCGGGAATTCTGAATGAAGTTGATGTTTCAACTTCACCTGATTTCCTGTCTGCTGCATCGGACGGCTCAATATCTTCAACTGTAACAATCTTTGTAACTCTTTCAAAATAAATATTCCTTCCCGAAACTGAATTGAAAAGCGCAACGCCTACGGTATAATCACCCGCCATTGGTGGACCTACAATAAGATAGCTATTGATAGAACCGGTAAGTGGGAATGCAGCAGATGTAAGATTGACGCTTGAAGGTTGTGCTGCAAATGTACCGGAATTAATACTTACGTTAGGTGTTGATGCCAGATCCTGCGCAACTACAAAATATTGAACGACATCAGAAATTGCGACACCGGTTCCGCCATTTAGTAAAGCATAATTGATGGTGAAATCAAAAGGCGAAGAAGCGCCGTTTGCTTCAGCATACTTCCATCCGTCTGATGAACTTGTATTGTTGTTGAAAGTATTTGCATCGGTAGATCTCTTGTAGTAAACTCTGGGCTTTGTTCCCGGAGAAGTATTTACACCGCTTGGATCAGTAATTATAATATTGGTAAAGCTCCTATTGGAAGTGCTTGTTGTATTTGACAGGGCAGTGTATGAAATTGTCGGACCTGCAAAGTCACCGGAATTTTCATAAGCGCCAACCGTTGGAGTGGATACGTTCCTTGTAACTCCGAGAATATCGGTTGTGATACCCGATACAGGACTTCCTGCATTGAGCAATGGAGAACCGCCCTGTGGCTGAAGGTTTGAAGTATTACCATTATATATTGGGTCGGATTGAAGCGAGGCTCCATCCTGCGCAGGTGTATAAGCGGCCTGCCAATTTGCAAGAGTAGTGTATGTTGGTGTAGCAGTTGTTCCCGTTACACCCGTAACGTTACCGTTTGTTCCGGTGTTTGGAATGTAATAGTCATTATTATTCAATCCGCCTGAACCCCATGCGTAACCAACTGCCGGGGCAATGATAGCTGCCTTAATAAGTGTTGCTGTGTTTGAATTTACATCAACAAGGATTGAATTATCGCTAAACATTGCAGCCGTATCAGGAGCCGCAGAACGATGGATGCTTATTCCTGCTGCAACAGGGGTTGTAGAAGCGGTAGTTGTACCTGCCGGATCAACGTCACCTGTCATGGAAATGGAATTGAAAACGATTCTGTCTCCCGGACCACCGGATGAACCTATTCCTACTCCCTGGTCACTCGCAGTTCCATTAGCTCTGACATTATAAATGACATTATTTGCAACAAGGTTGTTTGTCTTTGGTCCGCTAAGAGTTACTCCGATACTAATTCCCAGTGCCGAAAAAGTTCTCTCTTCTATTACATCATGGATAATGTTTCCCGTAACAGTATAATTCGAACCTGTTGTTGTGGAAGTTGTAGATGAAGTCCATGAGTTAATTCCAACTCCAATTCCGATTCTATCTGCACCGGCAGTTGTATTTGCAAATAGACCGCCAACATATTGAATATTGTTTTTTGTAATGGAGCAATTATTTTGAAACTGAACATAGATACCTGTACCTCCGATATTATCTGCTCCAAATGAATCAGGACCGATTATGTTTTCCGAAATTAAATTATTGTCATTGGTATTTGTAGCGCCGCCTCCATTGAGACTGATACCGATTCTCGCCTTGATAATTCTGTTCTGCAGATATTGATTGTTGTCATTATTTCTTCCGTTAGTGGTTCTGGTAGTTCCGCTCGAAAGAATTCCATTTGTATTTGTTGTTGCGGTTCCGACTGAAACCCCGCAGCTTATTTCACAATTTCTGATAATATTATTTTGCGATCCTGCCGAATCTGTTGTTGCAAAGCCACCGTGCGCGAGCCAAATAGCAGTTGCATTGGTTAGAATATTTGAATTGGTAATGGAAAGGTTTCTTCCCGTACCGGCAATTCTTCCGTCAATTGTTACGTTGTCGGCTCCTGCCAATTTGATTGTAACGGTGTCACTGCCGGCAATTGTTCTTGCACCGCCGGAGGGTGTAATCGTTACAGATGTGTAGTTAGCGGCACCCGTTCCGCTTGCATTCAATATTGCCATCGAGGTTTCAGTTGTATTGCCAATTATGTCAACTGTAACAGCGCCCGTATGGGTGCCGGCATTGATTGCGTCAAATGCTGCTTTTAATGTGGCATAAGAGCCGCCACCCGGATTCACATTTACATTTTGCCCCATTGCTGAAATCGCAGTAAACATGAAGCACAATGCAAATGCAAAAAGAGAAACAAGTCTTTTCATTTTCTTGTTTTTAGTTTTTTGAAATATTTTTTATGTGTGAAACTGAATTCATTACAAATTTCAAAAAGTCGCAAAATAAAATAAAAATTATTCAGGAAATATTGCCAGCGGATTGGCACCCTGAATCTTCTTCAGAATTGATCTTCGATTAACCGGTTTAAAAACTTTTTAAGCAGTGATAGTTTTGCAAATTGGGAACCGGTGAAAAAAGAAAAAAATTGAGATAATTCAATGATGTCTTCTGATGGGAATAGTACGTCGTATGTTTATATAATATCAACCCTTAACATCTTCCGCTGCGTGTATGCGGACTGTAAGTTTCGAATCGTACTGATTGTAAAGAAGAGTGAGGCAGTTTAAAACTGCCTCACTTCTTAAGAAATTACCTTTCTATGTAGCTTGTCTTGCTTTTCTCAACGCTGATCACTTTCGATGTTTCATTGTTTTGAATAATTCTTTTTACATCAGAGTTATTCTTTCCCGGATTGACCAACGGAGCTGGCGGAGCCTGTTCACAAACGAATATCGAAGAATTGTTGAATGCGTAAGTGATATCAGTCAGATCAACAAATTCATCGAAGTTAAGATCAGTCAATACATAAGGACCGCCGGTGAAAACTGCTGCATCATTATAAATTGCGGATATGTCAGACAAATCAACGCAACCGTCCCGGATAACTTCACCAGTGAAGAATGCTGCTGATGAGATCGCACCTGCAACATTAATCGTTGTCTGGTTACATCCGTAAGCCTGACAAACATTTGTCGTAAAATCATAATTCATTGCATAAGCAGCACAAGGAACATTCGAGGCGCTCCATGTCGAAACTGAATTTCTGTGCATTACCTGTAAGACATAATTTCCGCCATTACCGGCAAGCGAGAATGATGCGCTTGAATTTCCTGTTACGGAATCATAAACAACTTTCTCGGTCTCGATTACAGGGTAAGGTGAAACGTTGTATCGCAGAGCAACTGTCAGAGTATCTCTACGTGTATTTCCAATTGCTTCGAGTCTGCTCTTTAATGAAAGCGTCTGGCACTTGTAATCTAATGCAGATGCATTCGGACCGAATTGAACGGCGAGCATCGTGTTTGATGCGCCAAACAGTGGTCCCGGAGTTACTATTCCAGTATTTTTAAATCTGTATTGAACAGCATTGACCCCTGCAGCGTCCTGCATTCCAACAAGATGTGTTGCAAGTGAATTTGAATTATATGCTGTTATAAACCCTGCGCCCTGACCTTCGGCTGCTCCTGGATATTCAAATATTGCTCCTGAATTTGCAGAAGGTGAAGTTGAAAGTGAAATGCATACCCAGAAATAAACTACATCACCAACAATTCCATATCTCGGACCGCAATAGAAAATGTATAAGGAAGCGGTTGTAGCCGATACCGGAACAACTTTGTATTTAATGAAATTATTTGGATTGTCAACCGTTGAAAAATTCATATCTGTCCACAATGGATACATTGCACCTGTTACTGTTCCTCCGGGAATACCGGTACTTGGGGGACTCCAATTGCCGCCACCAGGTGTGAAATCTTTAAAAGCAATGATTCCGTTTGTTCCTACTCTGATAGAGTCATAATCAATTCCATAGTATCTTACTTTGTATGCGTTCGGCAGTTTGAATTTGAAGTAACCATCATCGAGTGATCCGACAGTTGGCGTACCAACACCATTCAGAACAAGGAACGTGCAGCCAGTGGTGTCAAACGCGCAAGCTTGCGGATTTGAAGGGGCGCCTGCAGGTAGTGAGTTTGCAAAGAAGTACCCTCCGTTGCCTCCATAGTTTGGATTTGAAACAGTGAGTGTTGTCTTAATTGTATCATTACCTCTGTTTTGATCAGAACCAAGACTGCAATAAATAGTAATGTTGTAACTACCCGGAGTCGGGTTGAATGTGCTGTCAAAAGTTACAGTTGTCGAGCCAGAACTATTCAGACTGGAAATTGTCTTATTGCTTGAGTAATTAACGGGACCTGTAATACTATATGTAACAGGAATGTTTGTTTGATTTGCACTACCTACATTCATGAACGTTGCCTTTGGAGCAATAGTTGCCGTGGGCAGTAAAACACTCCCGCTTGGTCCGTTGTTTGCAGTTGTTGCGATGTCGTTTGTCAATCCTATGCCTGTAGTAGATACCAGATCAATAGAGAATGATGATCCATCTGCAAGGTTATCATCAACTGTTTCTCTGAAAGCGATGTAGATATTAGAACCATTCGGGACCAAGCCGCCTATCTTATATTTATATTCAGTCCAAAGAGTATCACCGCTGCCGGCTGCAAAATTCTTTCTCATGACAACAGTAGTAAATGCGCCAACAGTTGGTGTTGTTGTTGAAATTAAAACTTCAAGACTGTCTCTGTAAGAATCGGGCCAGTATCTAAGCCAGAATTTCAAAGAGTCATTAGCCTGAATATTGGTCAATTGAGGAGTCACAAGATATTGATCGTTACCAACAGCTCCACCTGTAGTCCATGTACAAAATGCGACTTTAGATCCTCCTCCTGGAGGCACTGTAATCACTCCTCCGACCCAACCGGGAATTGGTGTAGTACCGTCGGATTGTTGCTCCCACCCTGTTCCGCCATCGGGATTCAGTTTGGACCATCCGCTCGGAGGAAAAGTTGCTCCCTCAAACGATTCAAATATGACACTTTGAGTGTAATGTGGATTTGGATTGTTGTTATCGGTATTTACCTGAAGATTATTAATACCGGCATCTCTGTTCTTTTGAATACCTCTTACCAAGTTTTGATCCTTGCTTCGGGGGTCATTATCTCGGGGACCCATAGCAGTAAAGCCCCAGACAATTGCAGCGCACAGAAAAGCGCATGCGATAGAGATAGAAAATTTTTTTCCCATCATCAGCTTCCTTTCGAATTTTTGATTTTTTGTATTTGGAAACTTAAATTTTAGGATTCAAAATTTCAAGAGCTAAAGAAAAGTTTATGGGAATTCTGTATGCGGCTTCAACGTACTATAATTCCACAGGCTGATAACCCGTGCTACTACAAAAAATTTTCACAGGCTGATAGCCCGTGCTACTACAAAAAATTTCCACAGGCTGATAGCCTGTGCTACCACAAAAAAAATCCACAGGCTGATAGCCAGTGCTACAAAAAATTTTCACAGGCTGATAGCCTGTGCTACGCTTAAGGTCTGATAAGCGATATGAACTTGAATGAATTGTTGAATGCAATATTTATGTCAGAGATATCAACAGATTGATCACCGTCAATATCTTCATTTACATATCCTGTCTGAAATGAGTTCGCAGAATTAAAGACATTGACTACATCAGTTATGTCAATGTTTCCATCAGAGTTCTCGTCGCCACTGTAAGTGCAGTATTTTGTGCCTTTCAGAAAAAGATTGTCTCCATAAGCTTTTGTGCTTGCAGTAGTATAATCATAGTTGAGCTGATTGGAAACAAATGTTACTGCATACTTTGACCACACTTCCATGGAATTTCTGTGTTTGGCAACAAGATAGTAACTTGAATTATTTACCGCATTGAAAAATGAAGATACGGCGACGCCATTCGAATCCAGCAGAGCAATGGAAGAGTCAACGAAGTTATAAGGTGATGCATAGGACCGGAGATAAATCTTTGATGAATCCGGAATCATTTTATCTGATGCAGCATCATAAAAGCCCTCAACCAGGTATCTCAAAGACAATGTTCTTGTAGGGATAAAATTTTCATTAATTAGAATTCTTGAGGAATATGGAGCAAGGTTTATTCCTCCCGTTACAGGATTTCCGTCGAGATCTTTGTATGTGATTCCATTGAAAGAAAAATATTTGTTCGCTCCGGTTTCGTTAAGAAATAATTTTGATTTTTGAGTTGAGTCAATCGGATCAATACTGATTCGATACATCCTTATATTGTCAGCATAAATCAAGGAATCAGGGAGCGTAAGGCTAAGACAGAGTCTGGCCGCATTGTCCGTGGTATCGGCTTTAAAAATCATCGAATAATCATTGCGTGAAGTATCATAACTAAAACTTGTCCAAGGGAAGAAACTTGGATTGGTTCGATGCGATGACCTGCCCCAGAGCGTAAACGTGCCGCTGTTATCGCCGACTATACTAAGGCTTGCGATATAATAATATCCTCTTGTAACGGGAAATGGATTGCTCATGTCAAGACTTAATGATGCTCCGATTCCATTCCATCGCATCCACATGCTTCCACCGTCAAGTTTGGGATGAACCACGTGTCCTATGGATGCTCCCTGCGGCCATGTGCTCCAGCCGTTTACATCAGTGTTGAATTCTGAATTTGAAATTAGATTAGCGCTTAAAGTATCTGTCACCCCGTATTGTTCAAATTGAAACACACTGGTCTTTGAATTCGGGTCTTCATTGAATGTACTCTGCCAGGTTGAAAGGTTGTAGGTAAGGTTACTCCATGGATTGTTGATTGTTCTGCGAATTACATATTCGCTATAAGGATTGCAGTAATAGTTACTGTCGAAATTTCCGTAGTCGCTCATGTTGGGAGAATTGAACATCATGTGCTTCATGCAGTCCTGTCCGCTTTGAAGAGCATAGAATATATTATTTTTGATATTGCAGTTATATGAAGGCACAAAATTTACTGCAGAATAATCGCTGAAAATAATTCCTGAAACGAAGTTGTTGTAAAAAGTATTTTGCGAAACAAGATTTCCGTCCGTTCCGTTCTTGTGGTCATAGAGCATTCCGGAATATGTGTTTGTATGAAAAGTGTTCCCGCTTATAACACAATTTGTCATCATTGCTCCGTTGATATACAATCCCGTTCCGTAGAGCGCCGAGGTGGCACTCGACTGTGAATTCCCGATTGTGTAGCCGACAATATTATTCAGAATCTGGAGACCGTTGGAAGTAGTAACGACGTCTATGCCTCCTCCGTCATTCAGCGTCATCATCGAATAATTTACAACGTTGTTCTTCACAAGTGCATTTCCCCCGACAAGCATTCCGGAGTATCCTGAACTGTCAATGTTGTTTCCCTCTATAGTTGAACCGGTAAAAGTATTGCCCATGATTCCGCTATATCCGAGGGCGTTCTCTCCATATCCGGGAATTAGTCCTGTCCTGTTGATTGTATTATTCTTAACGAGAAGATTCGAGTTAACTCCTGCAATTGCCGCATTGAAACTGTCTTCGAAAAAATTGTTTTCGATTTTGCTTCCTGTTCCGTTTAAAGTAATTGCTGAACGGCTTGCAAAATTGAACTGACATCCTGTGATTGTAACATAGCTGCTGCCATACATAAACACTGCAACATCTCTTGCGCCGATGAACTTCAGATCCTGTATCTTGATATAACTCACATTCAGATTTGCATTTATACCATTCCTCTGCATGAAAGCTTCCACAGTAATGGAGTTAGGGTTGACTCCTCCCGGTGCATATAAGTATAAGGTAAATGTGCTTTTATCAAAGTACCATTCATTCTGCGCATCGAGTTGATTCAACTTGTTGTCAAGATAGTAGCCAAAGTTAGTTGCTACCTGATATTGTGTAGGAGATGAATATGAAATGTTTCCGCCGGAAAAATTTGCAACTGTCCTTGTTTCGTAAGCCCAATTGATCGTCCTTACTCTTACGTTTGCTCCGTTCCAATATCCTGCAGATTGACCAAGAGCGGCGTCATAAAATCCGTTAGCTCCATTGCCTGCATCAACTCTCAAAAATCCGGAATTCGGATATCTCGCGAGTGTCATTATTTTTCCGTTGATGTAAACGAACCCCACGGTATCGGTGACTGTTGCTTTGTATATGTTGCCGCTGTAAACTGTCCATCCTGTTACGGCTTTCTTACCGCTGATGACGGGAAGATTTCCGGTGCCATAACTACCGAATACAATTTCATTTCCTGCCGCGCCCGAACGCGTAACCAATATTGTTCCGAAAAATGTATCGCCTTTTCGGAAGAGTATCTGGTCGCCCGGATTGAATGTGTTCATCATTGAGTTAACCTTTGTAATACTTAGCCATGGCGTAGCCTGGCTTAGTCCGTCATTACTATCATTGCCCGCGGACGAGATGTAATAATTTACAGCTCTTGCATTTCCCGAAAATATTATCAGGATATATACAAGCATAATCATTGCATGCTTATGCATAATTTCCTCTGTTTAAGGTTTAGAGATTTTATTCCTGAAAATGTTTTGGGGATTTTTTTTCTTTGGGGTGACTGAAAACAATGAACATCAGTTTTCAGCTAAGTCGAAATTACAGATTATTTTGAAAAAATGAAACACCTGCAAATTTTCATCAATCAGGAAACTTTGATCAGGTTAAAAAGATGCGATAAATATTCTTCGGGTGTTAGGTCATCCTAATAAAATGTAAAACGCTCCCAATCAGGAGATCGGGAGCGAGGACAAAAAAACAAACGGGCATGATTAACCCGCTGCATTGAAGACTTTATTTTATCATCACCATTCGCTTTGTCTCGGTGAAATTATTTCCGGCGGTAAGTTTGTAAAAATATGCGCCGCTTGCTATGTTAAATCCGTTGTCATCTTTCCCGTTCCAAACTATACTGTAATCGCCTGACAGCTGATTGGTATTGACAAGTGTCCTTACTACCTTTCCCATCGCATCGTAAATTGTAAGATTCACTTTTGAAAGTTCGGGAATATGATATGAAATGTTAGTTACCGGATTGAAAGGATTTGGATAATTTTGTTCGAGTCTGTAATCTTTTGAAATGACAATGTTATTATTTCCAACTCCGACGAGATCACTTCTGTTAAATCTGTAAACAATATTATTGGAGCAACAAACATAGAGCTCATTCTGCTGGTCAATACCGAATGAATATATGCTTGAAGTACCTGTCATCAAGAGTGAGTCTTCGGTTATGACACCGCCGTCCATTTTGAGTTTCCAGATTTTTCTGCTGCAATAGTCCGCATAAATATATCTTCCTGTCAATTCAGGTCTTCGCCAACCTCTGTAAACGAAACCGCCCGTGATTGAACAATCCGATCCAGCATTCGGATATTCTTTGACCGGAAATGTGTAATCCGATATTGGTCCGCAGCCTGATGTGTTGTACGGATGATTTCCCTCGTAGCATCTCCATCCGTAATTCTTTCCGACCTCAATATGATCAATTTCTTCCCATGCATCTTGTCCCACGTCGCCGCACCATATTATACCTGTAACCTGATCCTGACTCATTCTCCAGGGATTCCGCATCCCGATGGTAAAAATTTCCGGTCTTCCGCCTCCCGACGCAAAAGGATTTGTCGGCGGGATGGCATAATTATTTCCGTTAGAAGTTGAATCTACATTCAATCTAAGAACTTTCCCAAGCAACTCATTTACATTTTGTGCACGATTTCCCGGATCACCACCGCTTCCGCCGTCTCCCATTCCTATATAAAGGTATCCGTCAAGTCCGAAGAACAAGATCCCCCCGTTGTGGTTTGAATACGGATCCTGAACGGAGGTCAAAACTACTTCGCTAAGTGAATCCGCTTTATTTGGATCTGAAGCAGAGACTCTGTAACGTGCTACCATATTATTCCCGTCTCCTGCGCGGGTATAGTTTATAAAAAAGTACCCGTTGTTTGCATAGTTGGGATGAAATGCGAGTCCCAACAAGCCGCGCTCGCTGCCGTTAATTATTTTGTTGGAAACATCAAGAAATACTCTTGCATCTGCTGTGTTAGAATCGTTTGGAAGAACTTTTATCTTTCCTGTTTTCTCAACCACAAAGACTCTTTTGGTACCGTCGTTTGAATGAGTTACATATAAAGGTGATGAGAAAGAACAATTGGGGAATGCATTTACCAACTCATAAGGCTGGGACAATAAGACCTTTGATACAAAAATGCTAAACAGGGAAATCACTATGAATTTAATTCTGAACATTAAATTGCTCCTTAGTTTTAAAAATGTTTTAACATAACGTTAACAAAAAAGTTGTTGAAGTTATCGCTTGTCTGAAATTTTTTTGTAAAACTTTAAAACAAAGATATGTAAAGAGTGATTTAAAATGAAGATAATTAGTATTATTCCAAAATTCAGCACATCCGTCCAAAACGATGTTTAGAAATTTATCAAAAATATTTTGATGCTACTTTCTTTTGAACGGTAATGAAATTAAAAAAACCGACTCTCACCATTTACAGATTTACACATTGTTAGGTATACTACAATGAAACTATTAATTTAAGCTATCATTTTTTATATTAGTCAAAAATTTTTCAAGGAGAATTCATCTGATGAGAGTGAAATTACTTTTGATTGCAGTTTCAGCTTTATGCATTTCCACCTTCCTTTTTTCTTGTGGAGAAAATTCGAAGAAGACGCAGGTAAAAAAAATTGACACGCAGCCGATATCCATAAAAACATTTGATACACCGCCCGGTGCAGATCCCACTGTCCCTGCAGATCAAGGTGGTAATGGATTTACCGGTGAAGGTTGGACTACTAATACGGATTATAATTATCTTGGAGATTCAAGAGCGGTTAAAGGCGGAATGATTACATGGTCTATTCCTGATTTTCCTGCGACGTTAAGATTATTCGGGAAAGATGAAAATTCTTACTACACGAGGATGATGCAGAATCTTGTTTATGAGAGCCTTCTAAATACTGACCCTGTCAATGAGGATTATACTCCAAGGCTTGCGACACACTGGCAGATTTCCGATGATAAGATGACTTATCGTTTCAGAATTAATCCTAATGCGCGATGGGCTGACGGAAAGCCGGTTACTTCAGAAGATGTACTTGCTACATGGAAACTTGTAATTGATCCGGGATTGCTTTCAGGAACAGGTGAAGTCTATCAGGAAAATCTGGAGGATCCCGTTGCAGAGAGTAAATACATAGTTCGTTTCAAAGCTAAGAAGCAAGGATGGGTTCCGATGGGAATTGCAGCAGGAATAAGAATACTTCCGGCGCATATTATCGGGAACGTCAAGGGTTCTGATTATCTCATGAAATATAATTATGATGTTGTTCCGGGGAGCGGACCTTATTATGTAAGAAAGGAAGATGTAGAGAAAGAAAGATCTATTATATTAAGGAGAAGAAGTGATTACTGGGGCGAGAAAGAAAGATTTGCAACAGGGCTGAATAATTTTGATGCTATAAAGACGGATGTCGTACAGGATGAGACACTGATGTATGAGAAATTTAAAAAAGGGGAAACTGATGTGTATCAGTTTAATCGTGCGCAATGGTGGGCGGAGAAATCAGATTTTGATGAGGTCAAAAGGGGAGTTGTTCAGAAGCGCAGAATTTTCAATCAAAATCCTGCCGGACTTTCCGGACTTGCATTTAATATGAGGAAGCCTCCGTTTGATGATATCAAAATACGAAAGGCTTTCCAGATGCTGTTTGACAGAGCAAAGTTCAATGAAAAACTTTTTTATAACTCTTACAAGCCAACTAAATCACTTTTCTCTGCGACACCTTATGAGAATCCTCACAATTATGTTGCGGGATTTAATCTTGACAGCGCAATACTTTTGCTGGAAGAATCAGGATGGAAAGATAAGAACGCCGAAGGCTACAGAATGAAAAACGGCAAAGTGTTTGAACTTGAAATGACTTATACACAGCCGGGTCAGGAAAGATATTTTACAATATATCAGGAAGACTTGAAGAAAGCGGGAATTAAGTTGAACCTGAAACAAGTTGACGGAACGACTCAATTTAAAATCGGCAATCAGAGAAATTTTGAAATTATTCCCGTTGCATGGGCAGGACAAAATCCTCCGAGTCATGAATTCAACATTACATCCAAGATGGCTGATGATACTAACAGCACGAACTGGCCCGGATTTAAGAGCGCAGAGGTAGATAAACTCGTTGCAGAATATAATCTCGAGTATGACAAGAAAAAAAGAATCATGCTTACGAGAGAAATGGACAGCATCATAGTGGCGATGCAACCTTATGTATTCGGCTGGTATGCAGATTATACAAGGTTGGAATGGCATAACAAATTCGGATATCCGAAGTGGTATCTTTCAAGATTTGACGATTATTACAGCGGTACAGAACAGCCCATATTTGCTATGTGGTGGTTAGATAAGAAAAAATTTGAGGAGTATGAGGAAGCCCTCAAAGATAAGAGCAAGACTATGCCTGTAGTAGAAGTTGATGATACATTCTGGCTGAAGGTGGCTGACCGGGAGAATAAGGGTGAAAAGGTAAGTCTAAGCGAATTCCGAGATAAAGCTTCCAACTGACATTCGATGACATTTTATTTTATTAGAAGATTTCTTCTTATAATACCAACTTTCTTTGGTATAACGCTTATTACTTTTCTGATACTTCAATTTGTACCCGGGGGTCCGCTCGAGACTGCAATTATGCAGATGAGGACAGGCGGACAACAAGGGAGCGAAGTCGGAAGCACCGGCAACACGCAGAACATTCCGCAGGAAGCAATTGAGGAGCTGAAGAAGTTTTACGGATTTGATAAACCTATCCATGAGAGATATATCATCTGGGTGGGCAATCTCATGAAGTTCGATCTCGGCACTTCATACAAATATGGCGAGCCTGTCTGGGACATCATAAAATCCCGATTCCCGATTTCAATTTATTTCGGACTGATTGGATTTATTCTTACTTACATTATATGCGTACCGTTGGGCGTTTATAAAGCAGTCAAGAACGGATCGCCTTTTGACATTTTGTCATCCGTGCTGATATTCATCGGACGTTCGATACCGGGATTTGCATTCGGCGCTATGATGCTCGTACTTTTCGGTGGCGGAAGTTTCTGGGATGTATTTCCTCTCGGAGGTTTTCGTTCCGAAGATTGGGATTCGCTTTCGGCAGCCGGAAAAGTCTGGGATCAGATCAATCATACTTTTCTTCCTGTCCTTTCATATATGCTTGGCAGCTTTGCAACATTGACGATACTTACAAAAAATTCTGTCATAGAAAATCTAAGCCAGGATTATGTTCGCACTGCATTTTCAAAAGGACTTTCTGAAAGAAGAGTAATTTTTGGACACGCATTGAGGAACTCTCTTATACCTATTGCAACCGGACTTGGTCACGGAATTTCACTCATCCTCGCAGGAAGTTTTTTGATTGAAAAAGTTTTCAACATTAACGGAATGGGCTTGCTGGGATATAATTCAATCATTGACAGAGATTATCCTGTTGTGATGGGGATTCTTGTCGTGTCAACAATTCTTCTGCTCGTGGGAAATATCCTTTCGGATATTATTTATGCAATCGTTGACCCAAGAATAAAATTTAAATAAAGCACTGCGGATTGTGATGGATCATAAATCCTTCGAATATCCGGTTCGACAAAACCATTAATAAAATAAAATCCTCTTTGGGCGAAAACAAGAAGAAAGAAGTTTCACTATCAATACTTCGAAAGAGATGGAAAAAATTTAAGACTCTTAAGAGAGGTTATTACTCCTTTATAATAATTCTGGTAACGTATGTTATCTCATTTATCCTTCCTGTTTTTGTCGGGCATAAAGCGCTGATTGTTCATTATAACGGGGACTACTATTTTCCGTTATTCAAAACATATCAGGCAACAGATCTCGGTCAGAAGCGCGACGCTTACGGGGAAGCAAATTACAGATTTCTAAAGCAGGAATACAAAGAAGAAGACAAAGGAAACTGGGTGCTGCTTCCGCCTTATCCCTATGGTCCGAATGAAAATCTCTTGAATGAGCTTGAAGGAAATCCGCCGCATCATCCTTCTTTATCTCATTGGTGCGGAACTGACGACAGGGGAAGGGATGTGTTTGCGCGCTTGTTGTATGGCTTCAACATTGGAATTTCATTCGCGCTTGTGGTAACCGTATTTTCATTTGTAATCGGAATTGCCATAGGTGCCGTGCTAGGCTATTTCGGAGGGAAAGTTGATATCATTGGACAGAGATTAATTGAGATATGGGGAACGCTGCCTTTCCTCTATGTGATTATTATCATCAGTTCTATCATACAGCCGAATTTCTTTTTGCTGGTTTTGATACTTACTTTGTTCGACTGGATTTTTATGACATACTATATGCGCGGTGAATTTTACAGAGAGAAGGCGAGAGACTACGTTGCCGCCGCGGTATCAATGGGTGCGAAAAATAGGACTGTAATATTCAAACACATTCTCCCTAATTCACTGACGCCGGTAATTTCTTACGCGCCGTTCATTATTGTTGCAAATATTTTTCAGCTTGTGGCTCTTGACTACCTCGGATTCGGACTTCCTCCGCCAACGCCAAGCTGGGGACAACTTATGCAGCAGGGCTTAAGCAACATTGACAACTGGTGGCTCATACTCACACCGCTTGCTTCAATGTTTTTCACTTTGCTTGCAATCACATTCATAGGTGAAGCTATCCGCGAAGCGTTCGATCCTAAGGTTTATTCGAGATTGAGATAGTTATCTAATGTGTTGAGTGAATTTGACCATGTGTTAATTTTTAAAATTTGAGAAATGTCACGAAATAAGTTAGTTGAAATAAAAAACCTCAAAACGTATTTCTTTGTAGAAGCAAGCGACAAACAGCTTGCCGAGGGATTCAAGGAAAATTTTGAATTGGAGTTTGCAGATCTGTACGCATCGGACAAGTATCTAAAGAACAAAGTTCCCGCAAAGGCAGTTGATGATGTGAGTTTTGAAATATACGAAGACGAAGTTCTGGGAATTGTAGGTGAATCAGGATCCGGCAAGTCTGTAACCGCATATTCAATTACCCGTTTGGTTCCCGATCCGCCGGGAAAGATTGTCGGAGGAGAGGTCATATATAAAGGAGTAGATCTGTTGAAGCTTTCACACGAAGAGATGAGAAATTACAGAGGAAATGAGATTGCGATGATTTTTCAGGAACCGATGACATCTCTGAATCCGGTTATGAAAATCGGAGATCAGATAATGGAGATTCTGGAGAGGCATGAAAAAATTTCAAAAGATGAGGCATTTCGAAGAGGAGTGGAAATGCTTCAGCAAGTAGGCATACCGTCGCCTGAAAAACGGATGAAAGATTACCCGCATCAATTCAGCGGAGGAATGAGACAGCGAGTAATGATTGCGATGGCTCTTGCATGCAATCCGGCACTGCTGATTGCGGATGAACCAACGACTGCGCTCGATGTAACAATTCAGGCGCAGATAATCGAATTGATGCTCAAACTTAAAGATGAAAGAAAGGAAGCAGCGATACTCCTCATTACTCATAATCTTGGTGTCGTTGCAGAAACATGTAACAGAGTTATAGTTATGTATGGCGGTAAGATTCAGGAAATAGCCGATGTGGATTCATTATTTGAAAAGCCGTTTCATCCCTATACAATCGGCTTGCTTGAATCTCTTCCCGATCCCGAAAATCCTAAGGGAAAACTTCAGGCTATACCCGGACTCATCCCTCACATTCTTGATCTTCCGAAGGGA
>JBDHXH010000036.1:0-26162 GCA_039810605.1 Ignavibacteria bacterium
CTGGTTTATGTTGCAGATTCAAGAAACAACAGAATAGTACAACTTGACATTTCCGGAAATGAAATCGGAAGTATAAATATCAGAAATCCCAAAGCCCTTGCACAGGATTATAATTTTGATCTGCTCGCAATCGGAGATTCTGTTCCTACAAATTCAGTTGACACAATCAGCATTTTATACAGAATTAAACTTGCCGAAATTGGAGGAATTATTTCCAATGCTTCACTGCTCCCTTTGATGGGGAGCGATTATCCAACTCCTTTAACCAGCAGAAGAAGAACATTTACTGGAGTTGGAGTATTTGCCGACAACAGTTACGTTGTGACCAGAAACGGTCCCGACAATACAAGTTCGTTAGATCCTGACAATGCATTGCTGAAAGTAACAGGAAGAAATACAGTCAGCTCCGTAACCGTTATTACAGGCTTTCAGCCTACCGGCAACGGAATTTATTCCATTGATCAGGTTTCGGCGATCACGACTTTTAACGGTGAGTTGACCGATTTCATACTGACGAGAAGTTCAACTGAATTTGGATTCAAAGTAGAATGGTTTCTTTATGACGACATAAAGGGAACATATAATCCAAAGTTTGTTCCTGAAGACAATGTTGACATACTCAACATGCAGCTTGCAACTCCTGTCGGCGTTGCTGTTGATCCGAATAAGAATGTTTTCGTTGTTGACAATACCCGCGATTCACTTTACAAATATACTTCCCTCGGAAAATTCAAGAATGAATCTTTCGGTGGAACAGGGTCAGGAGAAAATCAACTTCGAAATCCATGCGGCGTTTCATTCTTTGACAAGGTTCTTTACATAGCGGACACAGGCAACAACCGAATCGTTCGCTACAAACTTTCAACCGACCTGAACTGATTTGTCAAAGAAATCCAACAAGAAACAAACTAAACATGCTGCCACTGGTGCAACATTCAAAGATAATCCGCTATACAACTACGGCCTGATCTTCCTGTTTTCTATCTTCATTATTTTACTCACGACTTTTAAGATTAGCGGAGACGATGATGTGTTCTGGCATCTTGCAACAGGGAGATACGTTGTACAAACAGGTACTGTTCCTTCAACTGATATTTTCGGATACGTTACGCAGGGACAAGAGTGGATGCCTTTCGAGTGGGGCTGGGATGTGTTAACATACACATTGTATAATATCGGAGGTTACACGGCAATATCCGTTTTCAGGACTGTAATATTTTTAGTAATGTTCCTTTTGTTGTTCCTGATAATGAGGAAGTTCAAAGTCAGCTTCACAATAATATTCATTTTTCTGACGCTGCTGGCTTTTGGAATAATGGACAGGCTCACTCCCCGCCCGCACATAATTTCTTTGCTGTTTTTCGTATTGCTCCTTTACTTAATAATTACATATAAATATTTCAGAAGAGACAAACCCGGCATTCTGTATTTCATTCCTCTGATATTCCTCATCTGGGCAAACATGCACATGGGAATCATTGCAGGAATGTTTCTGATGGGAATATTTGTAGTCAGCGAAGTAATTATTTTCTTGAAGCCTGTCAAATTTTCTTCGAAGGAAATCCTTCCATTGACGAAACCGGAACTTGTGAGACTGATTCTGATTCTGATTGCTTCAATTCTCGTAATGCTTATTAATCCCAATTCATTTGCGACTTATGTATATGCTTATGACCACACGAAGATGAAGTTGCTTGAGACAATTAATGAATGGCGTTCGCCCTTCGACAGCATGTTTGGCGGAGGATTTGTGACGACCATCTATAAGACATTTCTTTTTGGAGGATTAATCATTCTCTATTATGCCGTTAAGAAGAAGGATCTTTTTTCAGCCCTTGTATTCATTGGATTTGCCGTCTATTCAGTTCGCGCGGTAAGATTCACGGTTGACTATATTGTCATAATCACGGTCTTCATTGCAATTTCCACGAGCTTCATTATATACAATTCAAAAAGTGGATTTCTGATAAATTTTTTTAACGCGAGTCCTGTTCCAAAGATTATTATGGAAGCTGCGCTTGTATTGTTCATATTCAACATTCCTAACAACAAATTGTATATGGACTATCTGAAATATTACCGTGTATCGGGCTTCGGAATCAATTCTGATTTCATCCCGACGCAGATGTTTGATTTCATGAAGCAGAATAACATTCCGCAAATCGGACAGCGGCCTCTGAATCATTTCGGGAGCGGAGGATTTCTTGTATGGAATTTTCCCGAAAGCAAAAATTTCATTGACAGCAGAAACCTTAATGACAGCATCTTCAACGAATACAATTCACTGATTTCCAAACGTCCGGGATTTGAAAATAAACTTAAGAGCTATGACTTCGACTATTCGATATATCTTGCACCCGACCTTGTAAGAGCTCCGAAAGAAATGGAGCAGACAATCATCTCATATTTCAGCAAACATCCCAATGAATGGAAACTTGTATTCTGGGACGATAAGTCATTTCTATTCTTGAAAAACTTGCCTAAGTTTAAGGACATCATTGATAAATATGAATACAAGATTGTAACTCCCTATAATTATCTTTATCAAAAGAATATTCTCGACCAAGCCGTAACAGAAGACCCCGAGAGATTCAAGAGTGAAATTAAAAGAAAACTTGACGAAGAGCCTGGCGGCTTAATCATTCAATCAATTAATAATTCATATTCAAACAAACTAAAATAAATAACCCAAAAAATTAAATCATAGCAATGAGAAAAATACTTGTTTTGTTGGGCCTGATAATAATGAGTTCGAGTCTTTATTCACAGGTAGTGCCTATTGGATCATTTACAATTAATAATTCGCAGGGAGTTCCCCTTGATACGGGACAGTTCAAGACGATTACCGGAGTGATTACTGCTGCAAATGAATTTGGAGGTCCGTCATATATGCAGGATAACACAGGCGGAATAGGAATATTTTATACGGAGTTATCAACAGCAGTCAGTATCGGCGACAGTGTGAAAGTTACAGGAAAGTTAAGTCCGTTCAACGGTCTTTCAGAACTAATATATTCCACTAACGGAGGTACGCCTTCATTCACAGTTCTTGATTCAAACAAAGTGGTTGCACCCACAGTCTGCACCATACAGCAATTCAATACACAGACATGGAACGGTCATGAAGAATATGAGGGCAAGCTGATCAGAATCAACGGCTTGACAATTGCCGCGACCGGTACTTTTCAGGCAAATACAAATTACAATGTTACGGACGCAACGGGAACGGGTCAGATGAGAATTGATAACAATACAAATTTAGTAGGCACTGCCATTCCAACAGGAACATTTGATGTCATTGCATGTGCAGGACAATTTGATTCATCGCCGCCATATAGTTCCGGATATCAGTTTATGCCAAGATTTACCTCCGACGTTATTCAAAGCAGCGGACCTGTCATTCTCATTCCGCCTTATGAATCAAACATACTTTCTAACAGTGTTACAATTTCCTGGACAACACAAGATGCGAGTGACAGCAAGATACGATTCTTCCGCTCCGATTCGTTAACGCAACCTGTTATATTCGCCGACTCAATGTATAATGCCTCGCCAACTACAAATCACAGCTTTACTCTGACGAATCTGCAGCCCGGAAAGATTTATTATGCAATCGCTTCTTCCACAAACGGAACAGGAACAAGTACAAGTTCTCCGAAATATTTTTCAACTGCATCTGATGCTTCATCAACCGGAAAGTTTGAGATTTATTTCAACAAGTCTGTAGATCACAATTATGCGATGCCAAACAATCATGCCGTCGGCGACGTTGATTTCAAAGAAAGACTCGGACAGAGAATTGATTCTGCCACAAGATCAATTGATATCTGCATGTATTCTTTCAACGAGATAACGCAGATCAGAGACAAAATTATAAACGCAATTGTTCGCGGCGTAAAGATAAGATTCGTTTATGATCACAGGGACGGAAATATTCAGCAGATGGTTCAGGATCTGATCAATGCAGGAGTGCGCGTGCAGCAGCGTCCGCAGGGAACGAACATAATGCATAACAAATTTTTTATCTTTGATGCACGGGATAATATTTCTTATCGCGACGACTGGCTTTGGACAGGCTCTGCCAATATAACCAATGATCAGTTCTATCAGGATGCGCAAAATGTTTTATTCGTTCAGGATCAGGCATTGTGTAACACATACACGAGGGAATTTGAAGAAATGTGGGGCTCGCACAACGACATCAATAATTCTTCCGCTGCAAAATTCGGGGCTGACAAGAGCAACAACACTCCGCATCTTTTTAACATAAATGGAAGAAAAGTTGAATGTTATTTCTCTCCTTCCGACAATCCTTCTACGATGGTTGAAAACATGATTGCGGATAATACGGACAAATCAATTTTCTTCTGTGCCTTTGCATTCACGCGTTTTAACATTGCCAATAAGATGAAGGCAGAATTTAATCCACCGGCGAAAATGGTCCGTGGAGTTTTTGATGATGGTAATGGAACTGACCCTGCAAGTGTCTATCCTGAAATGAAAGGTATCGGAGGCAGCGTTCCGTGGAACCCGCCTGCACCTGTCTATCTCGACGGGCAAACGGGACTCTTGCACAGCAAGTATATTCTCATTGATGCAGATCTGCCTTCCAGCGATCCTATGGTTGAAACAGGTTCATATAATTTTTCAAACGCAGCGTCCTTCGGGAATGACGAGAATATGCTGATCATTCATGATTCACTGATTGCAAATCAGTACTATCAGGAATTTGCAAAAAGATATTCACAGGCCGGAGGCCAGATAAGAGTTGAACAGATTTCTTCAATTGTTCCTGACGGCTATACTTTAAGTCAGAACTATCCGAATCCGTTCAATCCTTCAACAACCATAAATTATTCTATTCCAAAGTCAGGATTCGTTACGCTAAAAATTTATGACATGCTCGGAAAAGAAGTTATGACGCTTGTCAATGAAAACCAAACGACAGGCACATATAAAGTGACTTTTAATGCAGGCAATCTGACAAGTGGAGTTTATTTTTATAAACTTAGCACGAACGGGTTTATTGATACAAAAAGAATGGCTCTCATAAAGTAGCTCCGATAAAAGATCAATATTATGAAGTATTCAACCCCCGAGGCAGAAACACCACGATTTCGGGGGATTGGATATGACAAGACGTTAACAGAAACTCATACAATATAGAATTCATATTTCACCACATAAACTATCAACATAAACTAAAACTAAAATATAAATTATGGGAGCTAATCTTGATCCGGTAGAAGGAATCTCTCTTGAGCAATGGGCGGGTGCCTGTGCAAAGCTTGCATCAGGAGTTGCTACAGAAGAAGCTGCAAAATCAGTCGGCGCGGATATGCCGAAGTGGGACAGAGTCAATAACGAATGGCTTTCGCGAATGAAGAATGATACTTCATTCACAATTGCAACAAAATATTCGGCTGCCTTCAATTCGACTGCAACCGGCAATCTCGGAAGTGGTTCACAGATTGACGCTTCTTCCATTCCATTTGAAAAATATGTCGAGTCAATGGTGGCGCAGGATATACTCGGTAAACAGGGAAGAGATGCACAGGACGTGCTGAAAGATTTCGGAATGACTGTCTCGGATTATTCAAATGTCAGTTCCTACTGGAACGGTAAGATGATGTCGGATTTTTCACTTGCTGCAAAAATGTCACAATTGATGGATCAATACAAGAAGAAATATGAAAGCATGCAGGGTTCCGGCGCCAACGATGACATTCAATTTTAATTGTATCGTTATTACCACTTTATGAGCACTGATTTATCGGCGGAAGACTTTAAGAATGAAACAGATAATGCTTTCCAAAAAGCATTCCACTCTGAAAAGGGAGGCGGGGCAGAATGGAATGCTTTCATGCAAACCTACGGTGTCTCTCCCCTGCCGGATTCGGATAAAGAGTTGCTGATGAATTCGGAAATCAAAATTACACGCGGTGCTTTCCCTGTTGAATTGCGGCGAGTATATGAAAAAATTATCGAAAAATATTCGGGCTCTGCAGATGCAAGTTCCAAATTAAGTTCATTCAATCTTGAAGAAAAAGTTAAGGACTATTATCAGAAGATAAAACCATTTTCAGGAATGGCTGACATATTTGCAAATGCATCTGCTACATTTACAAAATATTCGGAAGGAATGCAGAAAGCCAAACATCATACAATGAAATGCAGGAACTGCGGTTCCCCACGGCTGGAAGAAATGCAGTATGACAGTTGTCTTTTTTGCGGCAGTAAATTATTCGAACAAGCATAAATGAAAAACATTATTTCTTCAGTCTTTAACGCAGACAACAGTTCTCCGGAGTTTCAGAAACTCGCGGAAAGATGGGACGGTTTTCTTTCAAAACTTAAAGATCGATATTACGAAATCCTCAAGCAGGCCGAATCCCCGTTGCAGTCTGTCATTGATAATCTCCAGTATGATACCGTCGTGATCCATAATATTAAAACCGGTCTTCATAATCAGACTGTGGAGCAGCTTTCAAAGAAAGCAGAAGAAGGCTGGGGCAAGATGGAAATTGAAATGAACAAACTCGGAGTTTCATTTGACCAGATTACCGGTCAGCACAGAAAAGTTGATGAGCTGCGAGATTGGATGCAATGGGAATTCGGAATATTTGAAGTTACGACATACGGAAAAGCGGCTCGAAAAATCCTTGAAAATGTAAAGAAGCACATTGACGACAAGAAACTTCACCGCTGCACACAATGCGCAGCCGAACTACCGATAAAAATATATTCTTTCATAGCCGTTAATATTAAATGCGAAAGTTGCGGATCAGTCAATACTTATCAGCCCGACGACAGAATACGCGCTCTTGAATATTATGTATTGAATCATCTTGCAGAAGAACAGGCTTATCCATTCAAGCAAAAAGCAAAGACAGATAAAAATGCAATTAAGGATTATTACAAAGCATATTATGGATTTCTGATGGACAATGTTCCCGACAAGAAAGAATTTTATGAGAAGGACATGAAAGAAAGGCTCAACAATCCGTTCTTTGCAAATGCATTTTAGAAATTTCAAAACAGATAGCTGAACCCTTCGACGACTGGTTCTGCAGGCAACTCAAAATAAGAATCTTTCTTCTAACGTCTCTTGTAATGGCTTTTCGACATATTCTTGCACTCTCTTTTCAGCTGAAGGTATAGTTTCTTATAATTCACCCGCGACCTTTTGTAATGCATCTTTTTAGAATTCTTTCCCGCAGAGTAAAGCTTTTTCTTCTTGTGATATTTCTTCTTTAATGCAACCTTTGTCACCTTACCCTTCAGCACATCAACTTCCGATCTTAACTTGTCATATTTATCTTTCACTATGTCAAGATCCTGTGACAGGTCTTTGTTCTCAATCTTGCTGTCAGCTATTAGTTCGCGGTTCTGAATGTTTGTTCTATATGAATCATAAAACAAATATCCGAGAACTCCATTGACACAAACCAATAATGCGAATACAGCAAGTTGAATCTTTGATAAACTTTTGAAGAAATTCATAACGGTTTCTTTTTAGGTTTACTAAATACTAATTATTAGGGAATTAACTTTAATACCATTACGGAAGGGAGTATTAAAAGTTAAGAGGTAATCAGTTTTAATCTAACAATATTAATTTAATTTAGCAACGAAGCTTGTTTTGAATTCATTAAAAATGAATGAATAAAAATTCGGTTGCAAGTTTAGTTGTCAATCCGTATAGGCTCACATCTAACCTGTCAATCTTGCATGACTAAGAATGCCTCTTTATTTCTTGCGGCGACTGATGAAACATAGCCTGACTCCGGAATGAAACGGAACAACTTCCAATCAAGTGATTCATTCTCTTGCTTCGTCCAGCTTACTGCAGGTTCCGATGCGGCTTTCAACGTAACTGCAAAGTCTGAAAGCGGATAGCTAATCCCCTCTCCCAATGCTTTGACAAATGCTTCTTTTCCTGTCCAGCAATTGAAGAACGCTTCACTTATCTCATCTGCGGAAAGCGATTCAAGTTCTTCAATCTCTTTGCCGGAGAAATGTCGCCTCGCTATTCTCATAGCATCGTCCATTTGTCTTATCTGCTCGATGTCAATGCCCACTTCAAATCGGGAAAAAGCATATACTGCAACATCTCCGGAGTGCGCAACATTAAATTCAATTTCCTTCCCCGTAAGATAAGGCTTACCCTTTGCGCTGTAGCTGAAGTAAATCTGCGAAGGTTCGGTATTCACATATTCCGAAAGCAATTTCCGCAGAACTGCCCGCGCGGCGATGAATCTGTTCCTGTGAATTTCCAACTTAAATTTTTCCGATCTTTCATTTTCTTCGGGTGACAGGATTGCGATGCATTCAGAAATTTGTGATGTAGTTTTGCTAAGATCGGATTTGTAAACGTGAATTTCATTTTTGCCGGTTTGCATTGTGGTGTGATTTAAATTTGAATCTGCTTGGGGAAGTTCCTGTTCTTGAAGCAGTTTCTAAATAGTTACTGACTTGGCATCTACTGTGTCCTTTTGAGTGTTCTTTTGGGTCGTTTTTGATTTACCGTTTTTCAAAGGAAGTTCTGAATTCAATTCGTCATGAGTCTTTTGTAAAACAAAATTTAATCTCTCTGCAAAAAATTTCAGCATCGGCTCTCTAACGATAGTTTTGTGATTTGTACCCGGGACAGAATATGTTTCAAGTCCGCCTTCTCCGAGATTACGCCATCCTTCTCTGTATTCATTCTTGAATGTAGCACATTCTATCAGCGTTATTTTTCCCGGATATTGTTTTGCAATATACCTGTCCTGCGCTTTAAAATGCATCAGCATTATCTGTTTATATCTTCTCTTCTTCTCATTGCTAAATATATATTCGAGTTTGTTCTGAATTCTCCATTTAAGCTTCATTAATCTGTTCATTGAATATCTTCTTGCGACTGTCCACAATTCACCTGTTTTCAGATGATGAAAAGTTCTTGTTACGAAGTGTTTCATATCCCTTTCCGTATGAACATATTCAGGAGGCGGTGCCGTAAACGGAGGCCAGGTGTCGAAGATTGCAAGCAGAGCAACCCTCTGTCCGAGCTTTGCGAATTGCTGCGCCATTTCAAATGCAACTCTGCCTCCAAAACATCTTCCGCCGATGAGATAAGGACCCTCGGGTTGAAGCGATTGAATTTCTTTGATGTAAAACGCTGCCATCTCCTCAAGTACTGTGTGCGGTTCTTCTTTTCCATCCAGCCCCACAGACTCCAATACATAAAACGGCTGATCATCCGGAATGTATTTCATCATGGCTTGAAAATGTAATGCTGTTCCGGCTCCGGGCGGGACACAATAAAATGGAAACTTTGATCCGCCGGGCTTCACTGCTACAAGAGATTTCCACGGAGGAGTCCATCCTTCATCTTTGAGAATCCTTGCCAGTCCTTCAATCGTCGGATAATTAAACAGTGTTGACAATGCCAGTTTTCTTCCCGTCAACTTTTCTATATAACCAAAAACTCTCAATGCAAGAAGCGAATGTCCTCCCAGATCAAAAAAATTATCCCTTATTCCGATAGGTCTCACACCAAGAACTTTTTCCCAGATCTTCACCAGTTGAAGTTCAAGTGAATCTTTCGGTTCGGAATATTCCGAAGAATCTGTATCTCTCGAATATTCTGGTTCAGGAAGCGCACGTTGATTTATCTTTCCGCTCGGTGTCAGCGGAATTTCGTCAATGACTACATAGTCCGCCGGAATCATATATTCGGGAAGTTTACTTTTCAAAAAACTCTTCAAAGCGTTTACATCTGCAGTCATCCCCTTCCTGTTAACAATGTATGCAATTAATTTTCTGTCGCCTCCGTCTAAAAGTTTTGCAATTATGACCGCACGCTCTACTCCCTCGAACTCACTTATGACAGCTTCAATCTCTCCGGGCTCGATTCGAATTCCTCTCACTTTAAGCTGGCCGTCTGATCTCCCAAGAAATTCAATGTCACCATCAAGCGTGGTGCGCGCAAGATCACCTGTTTTATATAACTTCTCACTTAGTGTGTTGTCAAAGGGACTGTCAATAAATCTTTCTTCGGTAAGTTCAGGTCTGTTATGATATCCCCTGACCAGGTTTACTCCGCCAATATATAAGTCTCCGGAGACACCTGCTGGAACAGGTTTGAGTCGCTTGTTTAAAACGTAAATCTGATTATTGAAAATCGGCTTGCCAATTGGAGGAAGCATACTCCATTCATTCGGATTACCTGTCATCGGGTAGCTTGTTACAACATGCGCTTCCGAAGGACCATATTGATTATAGAAAATAAAATCACCGAGGCTACTAAAGAGTTTAATTATTGCAGGAGTTATCTGAACTTGCTCTCCCGCCGTCATTACTTCTTTCAGATACAAAGGAATATTTTTCATCGAGGAATATATTTCTGCAATTGTATTCAATGCAATGAACGGCAGAAACATTCGTTCAATCTTTTTCTCACTTAGAGTCTTCACCACTTCCGTCAGATCTTGCCGCATTTCTTCTGTAAGCATTATTAACGTTCCGCCTGAACACCATGTTGAGAAGATTTCCTGAAATGAAACATCAAAACTCAATGTGGTGAACTGAAGAGTACGGAGATTCTTTTCAAATCTTTGTCCGTTAATCTGCCAGTTCAATAAATTTACAAGCGCCTTATGTTTCATTAAGACGCCCTTGGGCTTTCCCGTTGAACCGGAAGTATAAATCACATATGCAAGGTTCTCCGGCTTTACATTTACTGAAAGCGCAGATGGACTCTCCTTCGATAACTCATTTGCTATTTCATCAAGTAGAATTACTTTAGTCTTAGTTTCAGGAAGCCTCTTGCTCGATTTGCTAGTGGTGAGAAGTACGGGGACATTCGTATCCTCAACCATGAATGAAATTCGCTCTTTGGGATATTTGCCGTCAATTGGCACATAAGCTCCTCCTGCTTTCAAAACTCCAAGCACTGCAATAAGCATTTCCGCAGATCGCTCGATGCAAATCCCTGCAATTGTATCCGGACCGACTCCACATTTCACAAGATATTGAGCTAACTGATTTGCTCTTGTGTCAAGTTCTCTGTATGTGATTTTTTCATCACCGAGTTCAACAGCTATTCCATCCGGAATTTTCTTAACCTGATCTTCGAATAATTCATGGACACGTTTGTCATCCGGAAATTCATTCTTTGTATTATTCCAAAGCGTCAGAATCTTCTGTGTCTCATCACTTGTCAGCAATGAAAGTTCTTTCAGTTTGCCCGATGGATTCTTCACAATTCCATCGAGAACATTTCTAAAATTTTTAAGCAGTTGCTGAATTAATTCTTCATCAAACTTGTCTGTTTCGTAAGCTGCGTGAATCGCGAGACTGCTGCCGGGAGCAATGAGAATTGTAAGCGGAAAATTTGTTCTCTCAAAAGCCCGGAGATTCTTTATCTTTATTCCGGCAACGCCTTCTTCAAGTGATCTATCCAGCGGATAATTTTCAAAGACAAGTATATTCTCAAAAAGCTGTGTGCCCTTCGGTATTTCGCTGTAATCGTGTATGTCAACAAGCGAGCTGTATGAATACTCATCACGTGTTATGTGCCCGGTCTGTAATTCTTTCAACCATTGAACAATCTCCTTGTCGTAATCAATTCTCACTCTCACAGGCATCGTATTTATGAAAAGTCCAACCATTGCTTCTACTCCGCTTATTGCCGGTGTTCTTCCTGAAACAGTTCCGCCAAACATCACATCATCTTCTCCTCTATATTCGCTCAATATCAGTCCCCATGCACCCTGTATTATAGTGTTAAGTGTAAGCTGATTTTCCCTTGCAAACTTTTTTAACTCTGCCGTCAATTCTTCACCAAGATCTATAACAGAATCCTTAAGTTCTTCAGAAGATTTCTGACCTTTCTTTCCAAGCTTAATCAGCGGCAATGGAGTGTTCGTCTCGAGTCCCTTAAGTTCTTCTTCCCAGAATTTTTCTGCAGAAGTTTTATCCTGCCTCCCCAGCCATACGACAAATTCCTTATAAGGAACAGGTTTTGGAAGTCTGACTTCTGTTCCTTCCTTGGCAGCTTTATAAAATTCAAAAACTTCCTTTTGAATAACAGGATAACTCCATCCATCCATTATGATGTGATGAAAACTCCAGACAAACTCATAACTTTGATCTCCGGTCTTTATCAATGTCAGTCTAAGAAGAGGAGCTTTCTCCATCGAGAAACCTTTCAAGCGATCCTCTTTTAAGAACGCCTCGTATTCAACTTGTTGAGCGTGGCTTTCCTTATTGCTCCAGTCGCGATATTCAAACGGTACTTCAACTGATTTGCTTACAATCTGGACGGGCTTGGAAATTCCTTTCCATTGAAAAGACGTGCGCAGCACACCATGCCGCTTCACCACTTCTATCCATGCATTATGGAAAGCAGCAACATCAAGATCTCCCTCAAGCATATAGCAGAATTGTTCAAAGTATGCATCAGAACCTTCGTTGTATAAGGTATGAAACAACATTCCCTGCTGCATCGGAGTCAGTTCATAAATATCTTCAATATTATTTTTCGGATTACTTTCCATCTTTAGTTTAAATTAGCAATGAGATTATCAAGTTCATGCTGGTCAAGTCCTGCAGCAGAAAAATCTGAAGGTGTATATCCCGTAGATTCGGCAGAGGTGCAATGTTGAATTATATTTTGAAGTGAGCGGATGAAGTTAGCTGCCAGATTATCAATTGTTTCGATTCGAAAAACATTCTTGCTAAATGCAAACTCAATTCTGAATTTTCCTCCGCTGACAATTGAGTTTATCTCAATTAGATGACATCTCTTTCCTTCATCATGCTGATTAAGAATCAGAGGCGTATTTCCAAACTTCCATGCGGAATCATCCGATATCTTATTGTTAAATTGACCAAGATAATTGAAAACGATTTCTGCCTGTGTAGAAACTGATCCAGACTTTTTCAACTCATTGTCAGAATCTGAATACTTGAGAATTCCGAATCCTATTCCGTTATGAGGAATCCGATGAAGAGTTTCTTTTACAGATTTTATTGATGCCTCAATATTAATGTTGTCATTAATTTCTATGCCAACAGGAAATATTGAAGTAAACCAACCGGCTGTTCTTGAAAAGTCGCCGCCAATAACTTCCTCCCGCCCATGCCCTTCCATTTCAACAAGATACTTTCGCCCTCCGAAACACTCGCAGAGCGCCATTCCAAGCGCAGTAAGCAACAGGTCATTTATCTTTGTATTATATGCCCTTGATGCTTCTTTCAAAAGACTCTTCGTCATATCTTCATTCATTTCGCGGACAACTTGTAACTCGGTTGCAATTGCATCATTATCAGAATCAAAATCTCTTACAGGCTTGTCAAACTTTTTCTCCAACAATTCTCTCCAGTATGCAGCTTCAGACTTCAATTCTTCACCTACGGAATATGCGCGCAATCTCTCGCTCCAACTCTTGAATGAATCAGTCTTAATTTCTTTAACACTGTTTTTCTTTATGTATAATTCAGATAAATCTTCCAATATGATTCTCCAGGAAATTCCGTCAACTATAATGTGGTGTATCATAACAAGCAGTCTGTCTTCTTCATCAGGGGTTCTGTATAACCTCACCTGCATAAGCGGTCCATTGACGATATTAATTTCTTTCTGACAAACCTGAATGTCCTTTCTTATACATTCACCAATTGATTGCGTTTGTGTCTCACCGATATCAACAACCTTAAATACATTTTTGAATTCTTTCATTCCGGAATAATACTGAATCCAACCGGCATTCTTTTCTTTAAATCTCAATCTAAATACATCATGACGGTTCATTAACTGCTGAACGGATTCTTCAAGTATTTTTTCATCCAAACCTTTAGGAATCTTAAGCAGCGTTGAATGATTGTAATGATTTACATCGGGAATCTTCCTTTCAAAGAACCACTTTTGAATCGGAGTCAGGGATACTTCACCTTCCGAATCTGAATGTTCGGACACGGCATTTGATGTCTCCGCTACTGCCGCAAGTTCCGCAATGGTCTGATGAAGAAACATCTGCTTGGGAGACAGTTTAATACCTGACTGACTTGCTCTGGAAATTATCTGTATGCTTATGATTGAATCACCTCCGAGTTCAAAAAAATTATCATTTATGCCAATCTCTCTGACTCCAAGAAGTTGTTTCCATATTTCCAATAGAATTTTTTCTACTTCATTTCGCGGTTGAACAATATTATTACCGGCAAATGTTGATTCAGGCTCCGGAAGTGCGTTCTTATCTATCTTACCGTTTGGAGTCTTTGGCAGCTCATTCATAAATACAAACGATTGCGGTATCATATATTCGGGAAGACTTCTTCGCACAAATTTCTTCAGCTCGTCAGTCTGAATAGTTTCGCTTGAACCTGCTTCGATATATGCAACAAGCCGCTGAACTCCGGGTTTATCTTCACGAAGAATCACAGCAACATTCTTTACTTTTTCATTTCCCAACAATTTTGATTCAATTTCTCCAAGTTCTATTCTGAATCCTCTGAATTTTACCTGACTGTCAGATCTTCCGGCAAAATCAATGAGTCCGTTCTCTCTGTATCGCACAAGATCTCCTGTCCTGTACAGCTTTGAATTCATATCTCTGAAAATGTCGGCAACAAATCTTTCATTCGTAAGATGTTCATTATTCAAATAACCTTTTGAGACACTCATTCCTCCAAGATACAACTCTCCTGTTACACCAACCGGAACAGGATTCATATACTTGTCAAGTATATAAGCATGAACATTGTAAACGGGTTTACCGATTGGAATTCTTTCATTTTCTGAATCTTTACTGCACTTATGATACACGCTGTCAATTGTCACTTCGGTCGGACCATATAAGTTATAGAAATTTACATCAAGCTTTTCAAAAAGTTTATCACACAACTCTTTACTTAAAGCTTCGCCTCCGCAGAAAACATTTTTCAAACTCCGGCAGTTCTTAATTCCATTTTCCTCGAGAAGCATTTTTAATAGTGAAGGTACAAGTTGAAGTACTGTGACACTTTTCTTAATGATTAATTCGATCATGTAAGGCATATCCATGTGACCTTCCGGCTTGGCAATGACAAGCCTGCCTCCTGTCATAAGCGGTGCGTAGAATTCCCATACAGAAGCATCAAAACTAAAGGGTGTCTTTTGCAAAACAGCATCGGACGAATTAAATCCGAAAACATTTTTCATCCAGAACATGTGATTAGACAAGGCTCTGTGAGTTATCATGACTCCTTTCGGCATCCCTGTGGATCCCGATGTATAAATGACATAAGCAATGTCCTCAAAAGAAACATTTGACTTAAAATCCTTCTGCTCTGCTTCAATCTTTTCTGTTTCTTCGTCAATATAAATTATTCTTGCAGAACTTTTGCGTTCGGCTAAGATCTGTTTATGTGTAAGGATAAATTTCGCGCCGGAGTCATTTAACATGTGCTCAATCCTGTCAGAAGGATACGATGTATCAATGGGAATATAGGCACCGCCCGCTTTAAGAATTCCAAGTATGCAAACAATCATGTCCATAGATCTTTCCATGCAAAGTCCCACGAGCGAGTTATTGTTCACTCCTGCGTTCACAAGATAATTCGCAAGCTGATTTGATTTCTCCTTGAGTTCGCAGTATGTCATCATCTCATTCTCAAATTCAACAGCAATTGCTTCCGGTCTCTTTAAAGCCTCGTTATCAAAAACATTGTGCACGCAATCAAAGCCGCTATAATCAAAATCGGTCTTATTCCATTCCTCTATTATCAAGCTGCGCTCTTTTTCAGAGATGAGGTTCAATTTTGAAATTTTCTTTTCGGGATAAACTGCAACGTCATTCAGCATATTGAGGAAATGCTCTTTCATTCTGACTATTCTCTTGGCCTCAAACAAGTCTTTGTTAAACTTAAGCGCTCCGGAGAAACCATTCTTCCCTTCAACAAATTCAATTGTAATGTCAAATTGACCATCCTGCTGTTTTATGATATATGGTGATACTTTTAGACCCTCCCATTCATAGACTTCATTCTCGTTTCCCGGAACAATCAATTCCTGAAGCACATCATTGCCAACAAATTTTTGTAATCCAAAAAATGTTTGGAACACAGGGGCACGCGAAGCGTCACGCTTATGAAGCAGTTTCTCGACAAGAAGAGCAAAGGGATAGTCTTCATTCGAAATTGCCTGTCGAACTTTTACTTTCACCTGCTGCATAATTTCAGTGAATGAAACATCTTCATCAAAACTAATTCTGATTGCAACAGGGTTGATCAAATAACCCACCAGTTCGTCGAACTCACTCTTCCCTCTTCCGGCAGTCGCAAGTCCAATTGTAATTTCATTCTGTCCTGAATATCTATGAAGGAAAACAGCATAGGCAGTGAGAAGCGCAACTATAAGTGTACTCCCTTCATCACGTGAAATTTGTTTAAGCTTCTCCGAAGTTCTCTTATCAATCTGAAAGTGTTCCGTAGCTCCGTTGTATGTTTGAACTGCCGGTCTTGGAAAATCCGTGTCGAGGGACAGTGTAGTGAGATCGTCTTTAAGTTCTTCCTGCCAATAATTCAACTGCTTCTTGCCTTCAGCGCTTTCTACAAAATCTAATTGCCTCTTTATAAAATCCGGATAATTTTTCTTCACCGGTTTAGTCAATGAAGGTCTGCCCAAAGTTTCATTTACATATTCTCCGATAAATTCTTCAAGCAGAATTCCAAGCGACCAGCCGTCGGCGGCAATGTGGTGCATGTTAAAAAGCAGTATCGAATCTTTTTCCGACTTCTTAAAAACAAATACCCTTATAATATCACCGTTCTCGAGATCAAATGGCTTCCGGTGTTCTTCTTCAATGAGCGTGCGAACTTCTTCTTCGTTGAGATTCCCGACATCAACTATTTCGAACCTGATATCTTTGTATCCGTGAACTTCCCTGACAACATTGTTATCGGAAATTTTATAATTTGTTCTAAGGGCGGAATGTTTATTCAAAAGTTTCTGAAACGATTTTTTCGCTGCTTCAGCATTAAATTCTGAAATAATTCTGACAGCAAATGATACGTTATAGGCGCTGCTTTCGGGTGAATTCAAATAGAGGAAGAGCAATGATCTTTCACCAAAAGATAATTGCGAGACTGACTTTTCCCTGTTTGTCTTCTCAAGCAATTGTTTCTTGAGCAAAGCTACCTTTTGCTCGGTAGTGAGAGGTGTTGTCTTTTGTTCTGTATCCAGTTTCAGATCTCCGTTTTATTTTGTTTCATTCAGTAGTCGGTCGAGTTCTTCTTCAGTCAGGTTGTCTATATTTGCAAGAAGTTCTCTTGCTCTTTCCACTTCGGAAATTTCATGGGGAACAATTTCATTCGCTGATGATGAGGTCTTGCTAAGAATTCTTGGAAGCTGCTCTTTAAGTTCTTGTGCCAGATGAATAATACTCGTCTCTTCCATGTATCGCACAAGATTCAAATCAACTCCAAGTTCAATGTTCACTTTATTCTTAAGTTCAATTGCCATAAGCGAATCCAGTCCCATGGTATTTAATGGTTGTTCTATATCAAAATCTTCAGGCTCAAGTCCCATAATCCTCGAAATCAGATTTTGGAAGTATTCCGTGAGTATGCCTGAATATTCTTCGGGCTTTGCTTTGCTAAGTTGCAAAATAAAATCTTCCGCAATTGATACTGATTCCGAACCGGTACCGGATTCAAAATCAGTTGATGTCAGTTCACCGGTAAGCATATCGGAATTCGTTTCTGCAAACTTACTCCAGTCAATCGGTACAATAATGAGTTGAGCTTCATCAATCTTCATTGCGACATCGAGTGCACTTACTCCCCGCGAAGGATTTATATTTCCAATTCCCGCAATCTTTTCTTTCCTGTCAGCGCCTTTTGCCGCAGCCGAACCAATCTCCGACCACACTCCCCAGTTGATGCTTACAGCAGGCAGATTCTTACTTCTCCTGTAATAAGCAAGTGCTTCGAGAAACGCATTCGCCGAAGAATGATTTGCCTGACCTGCAGAACCGAGAACAGATGCAACCGATGAATACATTACAAAAAAATCAATGCTAAGATCTTTTGTAAGTTCATGTAAATTCCATGCTCCTAAAATTTTCGGTCGCAAAACATTTTCGAATTTTTTCTTAGTCTGATTCAAGAGCGCAGCATCGTCAAGAACTCCCGCCGAATGAATAATTCCTTTGAGCGGATGTTTTGAATCAGATATTTCATTGATAACTCTTTCTGCATCAGATTTGTCTGCTATATCGGCTTTGTAAAATCTTACATCAACTCCCCTGACTTTCAGTTCATCAATAATATGATTTCCGGCTTCCGAGATTCCGCTTCTGCCTAAAAGTAAAATATGCTTTGCTCCCTTATCCGCCAGATATTTTGCACTCACTAATCCCAAACCACCGGTTCCGCCTGTAATAAGATAAGTGCCTTCGACATCAATTTTTAATTCACCTTCATTCCTGACACTTCTTCTCTTCAATCTTGGAACAAATCTCTTTCCTCCTCTGAATGCAATTTGATTCTCTCCATCATCATCCGTAAGACCAACACAGTTCAGGACTAATCTAAAATCTGCAATGCTTTCAATGTCAATAATTTTCAAATGATACTCCGGATGTTCCAGCCTGATGACCTTTGCCATTCCGCTTACGGCAGAATTTGAAATTCCTGATAGAGCATCATTACTATTTACTGAAACAGCATTCTCGGTTACAATAGTAAGCGAAACTTTTTTGGAAAGTTTTTGAGCTGATATTTCTTTGAGTATATCAAGAATTGCAATGCATGAATCATCAAAGTCAGTGATATCGGCATTTGCTGCAGGAATGCGGCTGCGGCATACATAGATCAAATTAACTTTGTCATCATCAAGCGTATTCATATTGGAGATTGATTTCGTCAATTGCTCTGAATCTCCTGCGGCAATGAATTTCAATCCGGATGAATTACCTGAATTTTCAATTTCTGATTTCGAGGATTCATCGGCAATTATGATGTGGAATCCGTTTTTAACGGATTTCACATCGCCGGAAACGATTCGGGATGCTATTATGATTGATTGCGCTGCGTTGCTGACTGGTAACACTTCTACTTCAGCAAGCCCTTCATTGCTAAGGAAAGTTTTCCATTCATCCGGGCTAAGCAATGGATAATCTTTTCTCAAATCGAAATCTTTGAATCTCCACCAACCTTCTGTCATTCCAAATGTAAGGTCAATCCAGTTTTTTCTTTCGGTTACTTCATTCAGAATCAGGATGCCTTCATTCTTAAGTAAGTTTTTGATTCCTGAAACTGTCTCTCGTAAGTCCTTTGTCGCATGAATTACATTTGATGCTATTATGATATCAAATGTACCTGCATTGAACCCCTGCATCTCGGGATTTTTTTCAATGTCGAGTATCTTGAATATTACATTCCCTGAATCCTTAAATCTTTCTCTTGCTTTGTGGAAGAAAGAAGCCGACACATCAGTGAAGAAGTATTCAATCTCTTTTCCGGAATTAGCATTCAGAACAGCTTCTGACGTGCTACCTGTACCGGCGCCAATCTCAAGTATCCTCACGTGCCCATGTTTGTTGGCAAGAATATTTTTCACAGCCGAAGCAATACTCTTATTCATAATTTCAAATGCCGGAGAGTCTTTGTACAATTTCATTACTGTCGCTGAATCACCACCCGGGAAAAGCAGTTCAAGCGGATCAGTTCTTCCTGTTAATACACTGTCAAGATTTCTTCCGCAAACATCGAGCAAAATATTCTCCGTTAACATTTCCTCAAGCCGGTCATCTGCCGGGTTAACCTCAACTGTCTTAATTACTTCACAATTATCACTTTCAATTTTGATAAGTTCGCTTTCTTTGAGAATCTCTATCATTCTCCTGAACAATTTTCCGTGCCTGTTCTCAATCTTCAGCCGGGACGCAACCTCATCAATATTAAACTTCATGCCCTTCTCAAGTTTGTATCCGAGCTTCTCAAATACATCAAATATTAATTTTAGCCCGACCTTCTCGATTTTGTCAATATCATTTTTATAACTCAATAGCCTGGCGTCAAATTCATTCATGCTCCGACTAAGATCAAGTGCCAATGCATTCAAAGAAACCAATCCATTCGTATCCGAATAAGTCTCCTTCCATTCTATATTATAAAACCAGTCTTTCAATTCATCTTTTGCAAAAGAAAATTCTTCTCTTCCGGCTTCTCTTAATTCAAGATTTCCAACCGATGCAATGAGTTTACCTTTGTCAGAGAAAATTTTCAGCACGCATCTGTGAACCTTCGGGAATACTGATCCCTGCTTTTCGGAATCAACAAGTTCAACATAGCACCAGAAATCATTGCCGATATCCTCTTCTGAAATTTCTCCGACTTCAACTTTCCTTATCGAAACGGGAATGAATGCCTTTTCATTCTTTTCCTTCAGAATTAAAGCAAGCCCAGTCTGAAAGGCGCTGTCAAGAAGTATCGGATGAAGTTTATACTTGTCTTGATGAATGTCTTTGCCAATATGAATCTTTGACAATGCTCCGTTAGTACCTACATTTAATTCACTTATCCCCTGAAAACGTTTTCCGTATTCAACTCCAGTCTCGCTTACCTTCTCATAAAATTTTGACGGATCAATCTGATTCTCGAAACTATTTCTAACAGATAATATGTCAACGCTATCCTTCAATTCCTTAACAGTCTTTTTTAAATCACCGAACGAATGAAGAGTCCAGACTCCGTTATTGTCGGCTCCGCTCATGCTATAAATTTTGAAACTATACTCATCTCTTTCTTTCCCGGTCAAGATAGTCTGAACAATTCTAACCTCATCTGCCTTAAGCATCATTGCTTCTACGAACTTGACATTTTCAGCTTCAACATTGCTCTCGCCTGTAATCCTGCCATATACCTCCAAAGCAATTTCAACATATGCCGCACCGGGGAAGATTACTTTTCCAAATACTCTATGATCATTCAGATAATCCGGATTGTTGGCGCTGATAACAGAGTTGAAAATGATTTCATTCTCCGATGCCGTAATTACCTTGCTGCCTGCCAGTGGCTGCTTTGAATCATCCACTGCAAATCCAAATCTTCCTGCGTCTTTGTATTCGTCCTCGATCCAATATCTGTTCTTTTGAAACGGATAAACCGGAATTGAAATCTTGTTATGAGCAAAATCTTTATCAAAATTTTCCCAATGAATATCAGCTCCATTAACGTATAATTCACCAAGTCCCTGCAGCATTGTTTCCCATATCGAAAAATTATATTTAATGCTTGGAAGCCAATGAATTTTCGAGTCGCTGACAGTTTCCTGCGCCATACCGATTGAAGTTGGTTTCGGTCCGAGGTCAACAAAGAAATTGATTCCGTGATTAACGCAAGCTATGATGCCTTCCGAAAATCTCACTGTTGACATGATATGATCGCACCAGTAATCCGGATTCGAAATTCTGTCTGTAACGATCTCTCCGGTAATATTTGATACAACCGGTATTGCAGGTTTGGAATATTTTATCTCGCAGCAAACTTTACGGAATTCCTCAAGCATGGTTTTCATCAAAGGAGAATGCGAAGCAATCGAAACATTTATTTTCTTATATTCAACCTTATCCTTTTCGAAAGCCGGAATGATTTTCGATAAGGATGTCTTATCTCCCGATATAACTGTTTTGACAGGACTGTTGATGGAGGCAACTGAAACTTCAGTTTCAAATCCGCTGATTGCCTTCTTGACCGTTTGTTCATCTGCAAATATTGTGTACATCTCTCCGTCGCCCGTCATAGTCTGCATCAACCTGCCTCTTTCGGTTGCAAGCTTTAATCCGTCTTCAAGGCTGAACACACCTGCAAGACAGGCGGCAACAAGTTCACCGGCGCTGTGTCCCATCATCAGATCAGGAATGATTCCCCATGACATCCATAATTTTGCAAGTGCATATTCAATCGCAAATTGCGCGGGCTGTGTGAATGTTGTTTCATTAATCGGATTCAGCTTCTCATCCTTTTCATAAAACAATACTTCAAGAAGCGGTTTATCCAGATAACTTCTAAGTATCTCATCACACCTGTTTATAATATTTCTGAATAGCGGATGTGTATCATACAACTCTTTTCCCATTCCGATGAATTGCGCTCCCTGTCCAGGAAAAAGAAACGCAGTCTTCGGAAAATGATTAGGTCTGACAACAGACTTCTTAATGTGATTGTCACCCTTCATTGAAACAAGCTTAGCAAGCCTTTGCTTAAGTTCATCAGTCGAAGAACAAGAAATTGCAACGCGATGACTATGCGAGGTCCTGCCCGCATTCGCCATATAACAAACATCGGCGAGTCTTACATCCGGATTATCATTCAAAAAACCAAGATAATTCTTTGCAAGCGTATTCAGAACATTTTCATTCTTCGCACTCAAAGTAAAAATATTCAGAGGCTTGTTCTTTAGATTTTTCGAAACAATGTTCTTCGGCGCTGACGAAATTACTACATGCGCATTTGTTCCTCCAAATCCGAATGAACTTACACCCGCAATTCTGTTATCACCTTTCCATTCTACATTCTCGTTTGCAATTTTTATAGGCTTGCCGCCAATAGCTATTTCAGAATTTAATCTCTTGAAATGAATATGCTTCGGAATTTCATTATTGTGTAATGCTAAACTTGTCTTGATCACCCCGGCAATTCCGGCAGCAGCCTCAAGATGTCCTATGTTTGTCTTTACAGAACCAATGTAGCAGATGTTTTCCGGAGATCTCTCTTTGGTAATGACTTTTGTAAGCGAATTAACTTCAATAGGATCACCCAGCGGAGTGCCTGTTCCGTGAGTCTCCAGATAATTTACTTCATTCGGTTTTACGTCTGCATCAGCCAGAGCAGCCGCAATGACCGCCTCTTGCGAAGGACCGTTCGGTGCCGTAAGTCCATTGCTTCTTCCGTCCTGATTAATTGCGGAACCTCTAATCACAGAATATATTCTGTCCCCGTCTTTTATTGCATCCGAAAGTCTTTTCAATATTACAATTCCGCATCCTTCACTTCTGACATATCCGTCTGCCCTTTCATCAAATGTCTTGCACCTTCCATCTGAAGCAAGCATGTCAGCTTCAGTAAAAACTACATTCCAGTCCGGCGCAAGAAGCAAATTAACTCCGCCTGCAATTGCGATGCTTGATTGTCCCGAGCGGATGCTCTGACATGCAAGATGCAGTGCAACCAATGAAGATGAACAAGCAGTATCAACCGCAACACTCGGTCCGCGAAGATCAAGTATATATGAAATCCTGTTTGCGGCAATGCTTAACGAAGTTCCCGTTCCCGTATATACATCAAACAAATTTTTTCTTCCGGACGAAAACCTTGAATAATCATAAGTGCAGATGCCGATAAAGACTCCCGTGTTTCCCCTTGCAAGCGAATCAGGATTTATTCCCGCATCTTCAAGCGCCTGCCATGCAACCTCAAGCGTGAATCTCTGCTGCGGATCAATCTGAATCGCCTCTCGCGGAGATATCCCGAAAAATACCGGATCGAATTTGTCAACATCATTTACAAAACCACCGTAAGTGATGGTTGAGTCTTTGAGCTGATCTCTGCTCCATCTGCCTTCGGGAATCTCTCTGATTGAGTCTCTTCCTTCTACCAGATTCTTCCAGAATTCGTTTACGTTATCGGCATCAGGAAATCTCAAACCTATTCCTACAATTGCAACCGACTCCTTGACATCATGCTTGTCCGTCGAATCAGCAGCAATTGATACCTGTTCAAATTTACTTTCATCAGAAGATAAATATTGCGCCAATGATCTAATGTTGGGATAATCATAAACCAGCGTTGAAGGTAATTCCTTTTGCAACAACTCTTCGAGATCACCTGACAACTGCACTGCTTTCAATGAATCCATTCCATAGATTGCGAAAGGCTCTGTAATATCAATAGACTCTTTCTTGATTTGCATCATTTGCGCGAGTCTGTTCACAAGCCAGTCAGTAAGATTTTTCGCTGTCAAAGTGTGAGTTGTACTTCCTTCCTCTTTCTTTTCAAATAGTTTTCCTGCAGTGAGCTCTCCTTTATCCCATTGAGCTAATACTTCTAAAGTTTGTTCAGCTACACCTCTCCTGCACGCGCTTCTCTGAATCTTGCCGCTTGAGGTCTTTGGAACGGTTCCGGGTGCAATGAGAGTAACAGCACTTATCTGCAAGTCATGCTCGAGTGAAACTGATTTCCTGATCGCTTTGACTACTTCATCAGCATTAAAATCATTTGCGAAATTTTTCTGAATTTCCTGAACTATTCCTATGTGTTCCTCGCCGTCATCTTCATACGAATATGCAGCAACGCATCCAAGACGCAGCGCGGGATGACTTGCCTCCACAGTATATTCAATATCCTGCGGATAATGATTCTGTCCGCGTATGATAATCAAGTCTTTGTGTCTTCCCGTAATATAAAGTTCGTTGTCTTTAATAAATCCAAGATCACCGGTTCGAAGAAAAGGTCCTTCACCGGTATCTGAAATGTAAGCTCTGAATGTTTCGTTAGTCGCATCTTCCCGTTGCCAGTAACCCTGCGCTATTGAAATGCCGGATGCCCATACTTCTCCGACTTCACCTTCTTTGCACTCGACAAGCGTGACAGGATTTACTATTGCAATTCTCGTGTCTTCTATTGAATTGAAATGTCCTGCATGAACTTTTGACAATGCATCATTTTCGTCTGCATCCAGTGCCTTGTTATTTTTTTCAAGTTCGTTATCATCAAATCTTCTCATGACAGGCATTTGCTCCTTGAATGTTGTCGAAAGTATAAGTGTGCCTTCAGCAAGTCCATAACCCGGAGCAAAATACTTCAGTTCGAATCCGCATGGTTCAAATTTCTCCGCAAAGCGCAGCATGGTTTCCGAACGCACGGGCTCTGCAGCATTCATTGCGACTACCCAGGAACTAAGGTCCAGATTCTTCATCTGCTCTTCTGAAACTTTATTCACGCAAAGTTCAAATGCAAAATTCGGAGCAGCATTATGCGTGCCTTTGTATTTTGAAATTGCGTCGAGCCATCTGAACGGCTTTCTTACAAATGCTTGCGGTGTCATGAAGTAACACGGATAACCGCAGACAAACGGGAGCAGCATTCCGTAAATGAGTCCCATGTCGTGATGAATCGGAAGCCACGTAACCATCACGCTGCTGTCATCGTGCGGATGAGACTTGTCAATAATATTAATATTGTGGATTAAATTCTGATGGTTAACCATGACACCCTTTGGTATTCCGGTTGAACCTGATGTGTATTGAAGATAAGCGAGCGTCTTTGGTGTAATATTTTCCTTCCGAAAATCTGCTGCAAAGTCATTTGAAATTTCATCTGTTGTAATCCATTCCAGATTCTTAAGCACATCATCCTTTACAAATTCATTTTCCAATTCTTGCCTGATTTCCGATGTCGCAAGAATTACCTTTGCACCGCTGTCCTTTGCTATTGCTGAAATTCTGGAAAGTGATTTGTTCTTTCCCGGAGGGTGCAGAGGGACCGAAATAACATCCGCACAAAGACATCCGAAAAATGAATCAATATAATCAAGTCCTGATTCATAAATAAGTAATGCTCTCTCGCCGCGAAGATTTTTTGACTGAAGTACCGAAGCGATTGCTTGCGCGCGAATTTGAAGTTCGCCATAACTGAATCTTCCTGATTCTCTTTCTCCTTCTTCCAGAAATACAAATGCAGCTTTATCAGGATGAGCCTTTGCCCTTAAATTAAGCAGTTCAACAAGAGTTGCAGAGTCCTTTTGTATGGTATCCATTTATAAATATTTTGTAAATATAAAGTATTTAGATGTGTGATTAAATGAAATTTAAATTCGGGGTATTGTTGCAAATTGTCGCAAATTACTCCAAATTGTTGCAAAATAGTTGTCATAAGTATAGTTTCGTCGCTGCATATCAATCTGCATTCGAACTTCATTCACATCCATATAACGATTTTAAAGATATTGACAATACTAACATTGTTAACAAAAGAAAAGAGAAGCAAAAAATAAAAGAAAAGTTTTCTATTGCGACAGTAACACATAATTATGCAGCAACCTGACATTACATTTTAAACTCCTCGTTACGAATCTCCCCGCCTGCAGCGGGCAGGCTGATTCGTAACCGAAGCATGACTGTATAAGTATGACA
>JBDHXH010000037.1:0-25526 GCA_039810605.1 Ignavibacteria bacterium
AAGAAAATGATTATTGAAAAAGATATTACATTGTATTCAACCTGTGAGCATCATTTCGTTCCGATCATAGGTAAAGTACACGTTGCATACATACCGGATCAGAAACTTATCGGTCTTTCAAAAATAAACAGGATAGTACAGTTTTATGCCAAACGACCCCAGGTACAGGAGCGGCTGACAAATCAGATTGCAGAAGCATTGATAGAAGTATTGGAACATCGCAATGTTGCTGTCTTGATAGAAGCCGATCACTTATGCGTTGCATCGAGAGGCATTGAAGATACAAGCAGTGTAACTGTTACCTCCAGCTACTCCGGGCAGTTTGAAAATGATTCAACTAAACAGGAATTCTTAACGCACGTTTATAACAGAAGATAATGGGACAAATTGTAAAAGTTTTATCGGTTGAACATCTTACACATGATGTACTTAGAATTGTTGCTGAAAAGCCCCCTGAATTAACATACATCCCGGGGCAGGCAGCTGACATATCAATAAACAAGAAGGGCTGGGAGAAACAAGTTCGCTCATTTACTTTTGTCTCCCTTCCCAAAGATGATTTTATTGAATTTAATATTAAGACTTATCCGTCTCACAAGGGAGTTACGAATGAATTGCTGTCTCTTAAACCAGGTGAAGAAATAATTATTCACGATGTCTTTGGAGATATTAAATACAAAGATGAAGGGATCTTTATTGCAGGCGGTGCAGGTGTGACTCCATTCATTGCAATTTTCAGAAAACTTGAAAAAGAAAATAAGATCGGAAACAACAAGCTTATTTTTGCAAACAAGACAAAAGCCGACATAATCCTTGAAGATAAATTCAAAGCGCTGCTGGGAAAGAATTTTATTAACATTCTGTCTGACGAAGAACACGAGGGTTATGAGCATGGATATGTTAACGCAGATTTGATAAAAAAGCATAGGGACGAACACACCAAATATTTCTATCTGTGCGGTCCGGATCCAATGATGAATGCAGTAGAAAAACAGCTGGCATCATTGGGTGTCCCTGGCGATCATATTGTTAAAGAAGGCTTTTAATAAATCTCTGTCCATATATTTCAGATAATTGCGGAGTTTGAAATAGGATTGAATTTAGAATAACATTTTTTCAAATTTTCAAAATGCTCTTTCAGGAGTCGTCACACTTTTGCTGAAGGTCTTTACTTGGACTGAATTGTTCAGATTGCAATGAAATCGGATAGAAATCATCCCGGAATTTATGTGCCTCCTCCTTTTATTTATGCTTCTGTATTTCTGCTGGCAATACTTATCCAATGGAAACTTCCAATTGACGACGCGATACTTCATGAAATGCCGGTTAAGGTGATTGGAGTTCTCATTATCTTAATTGCAATCTTTTTCTTTCTCTTCAGAAGCCTCAAACAATTTTTTCGGACTAAGAATACTGTTGTTACGATAATGCCTGCGAGTTCACTTCAGACAACCGGAATTTATTCATTAACAAGGAACCCAATGTATGTTGGAATGACAATGATTTATTTAGGACTAACTTGTCTTATTGGCAATTGGTGGAATGTAATCCTGTCTCCCGTTCTATTGATTATTGTTCAGGAATATGTCATCAAGAGGGAAGAAAAATATCTTGTGCAAAGATTCGGACAGCAGTATCTTGATTATAAATTGAATGTCAGGAGATGGCTATGAAATTTTCGCGAAGTAAACTCCCACTAATGAACTTACGATTCTAATTTTTTCAATCTTTATTTATCATCACACTTCCAATTTTGTAATGGCTTTTAATACGACATCATTCAATGAAGACAACCCTGATGCGGAAAAGGGTTATGCGCCGGTTAACGGATTAGAAATGTACTATGAGATTCAGGGAAATGGCGCTCCGCTTGTCTTAATCCATGGAGGGGGTTCGACCATCGAAACAACTTTTGGAAGGGTTCGGCATTTGTTTGCGAAGACGCGGAAAGTTATAGCAGTAGAGATGCAGGCGCACGGGAGAACTTCTGACATTGACAGGCCGCTAAGTTTCGCACAGGATGCTGATGATATTGCAGCATTGCTGAAGTACCTGAATATTGGAAGAGCGGATATTTTCGGATTCAGCAATGGCGCAAGCACGACTCTTCAATTTACAATCCTGCATCCGCAGCTGGTTAACAAAATTATAATCGGTTCGACTTTCTATAAAAAGAGCGGCGCACCGGGGTGGCTTTGGGATATCATAAGCAATGCGACTTTCGAAGGTATGCCGCAGCAATTCAAAGACGGTTTCCTTAAAGTAAATCCGGACCCCGAAGCGCTTCGCCGCATGTATGAAAGAGATACCGCAAGAATGAGATCTTTTACTGATATTTCCGATAATGAAATCAGTTCGATATCAGCACCTGCACTTATTATTACCGGGGATCGTGACGTAGCAACACCTGAACATGCCGCAGAAATGCAACGCCTGATTGCAAACTCACGGTTATTAATCATACCTTGCGGACACGGAGATTATATTGGAGAGATTACAACTCCTTTTGATAGCAATTTGATTTCAGCGACTGTAAATATAATAAATAAATTTCTTGATGAACCGGCAGTCAGGCAATAGGAGTTATATTCCTCTTTTGCATAGGGATTATTTTTTGAATTTCCATCATCAAAGTTCAACATTGTTTTGGAAATGTTATGGACTTAAATTGAATCAAATATAATCTTAACTTTTTTAAACAAAACAATAATTATAATGACAAACAAAGAATTCTTCATTCAGACATGGACTAATGAAATTGCTTCAACTCTTAGCGCAATCAACGGGTTGCCTTCAGATATGTCCAGGCTAAGTTATCAACCACATGAAAAAGCGAGAAAGGCAACAGACCTTATCAGTCATTTTTTGGGACACGCAGAAATAATGAATAATGCAACGGATACTTTTATTGCTGATGAAAGAACTGCAACAAAACCATTTAATACTAAAGAAGATGCCGCATCTTATTTTGAAAAGAATGCTAAGTCGGTGTTAACAAAATTAGCAGGTGTTGATGATAAAGTCTGGGACGAACAAATAGTTTCGTTTCGTTTGGATGGTAAAGAATTGTTTGCCTATCCGATGAGCAATACTTTTTGGCTGCTGATGTTTGACATCATTCATCACCGCGGACAGTTGAGTACATATTACAGACAAATGGGGGTGAGAAATCCCTCGATATATGGTCCAACTGCAGAAGATTTTGAAGCAATGAATGCAGGTAAGAATTAATTTGATGTTTGGTGAAAAATTCTTTATCTGCTGAAATAGGATACGGCGAATTGTGACAGTATAAAATAATGCCAAACACTTGTCTGATATCGAGCCGGAGGGTAAATGCATTCATCGCAAAAGAAAATTTTTACAATAGGCCATTCTACACATAGTCTGGCTGAATTCTTAGTTATGCTTCAATCTCTTGAAATCAAAATACTTGCCGATATACGCAGCATGCCTGGTTCCCGCAAATTCCCGCAATTCAATATGGAGAATTTAAAAATATCTTTAACGGAAAATGGAATTCAATACATTCATCTTCCCGATCTTGGAGGGAGAAGAAAAGTTAAAAGTGATTCAAAGAACAATCGCTGGCGCAATGATTCTTTCAGGGGTTATGCGGATTATATGGAGACAGAGAAATTTAAAAATGCAGTTGTAGAACTTGAACATCTTGCATCGAGCGCTCTTACAGCTTACATGTGCTCCGAATCACTTTGGTGGAGATGTCATCGCTCAATGGTTTCTGACTATCTGAAAGCAAGAGGCTGGGAGGTATTGCATATAATGGGAGTAGGCAAGATTCAGGAACATAAGTACACTTCGCCGGCAAGATTGGTAAATGACAGTGTGTCTTATTCCGATGAAAATTAATTTGTGTATTCGGGAAGTTTGTTTATGAAAATAAAATTTGAAGTGGGAGATAAAGTTAGTTGGAACTCTGAAGCGGGTCGAGTTTCAGGAACTATTATCAGAATACACACAAGGGATTTCGATTTCAAGGGTTATACCCATCATGCAACGGTTGAAGAACCCCAATATGAAATCAAAAGCAACAAGACTGATCACATCGCCGCTCACAAAGGTTCTGCTCTTACTAAGTTATGAAGTATGCATATTTCATTTGTATATTTTCGGAAGGAAAAATTAAAGATTGTTTGCAAATTATACTAAACATTTGGTATGGGAAAATTGGCAGAAATAAAAACAAAGGAAACTCAATCCAGTGTTGAAGATTTTATTAACTGTTTGAAGGATGATCAAAAGATTAAAGACAGTTTTGCTCTGCTTAAGTTAATGAAGAAGCTAAGCAAGGAGAAACCAAAGCTCTGGGGCAGTTCAATAATTGGTTTCGGAAACAAAAGGTACAAGAGCCCGAGCACCGGCAGGGAAGTGGATTGGTTTAAGATTGGCTTCTCTCCCCGCAAAGCTAATTTCTCATTGCACCTTGTGTTGGACTTACGCAATCATACTGCATTGCTGAAAAAATTAGGAAAGCATAAAGCAGGTGTCGGCTGCCTTTATGTAAACAAACTTGCGGATGTTGATTTGAATATACTGGAAATAATTATCAAGGAAGCTTTAAAGCAAAAATAGAAAGTTACCACAATGAAAAATCCGGAATATAGTTACATGTGATGAAGGACAAATGGAATAATGCCAACTCTTATGAATCTTACGTCGGCAGATGGAGCCGTCTGGTTGCTCCAAGATTCATAAGCTGGTTGAAACAGAGTGATGACCTTACCTGGCTTGATGTGGGGTGTGGTACCGGTGCCTTATGTGAAACTATTTTTAAATTAAACAGACCAAAGAAGATAGTAGGTGTTGAACCATCAGAGAGCCATATTAAGTTTGCAATTGAGAATTTCAGAAAAAATGAGCGAGCATCTTTTCTTATAGGTGAGGCGACAAACATTCCGCTCATGGATAACTCTGTTGACGCAGTTGTTTCAGGCCTGGTATTAAATTTCATCAGAGATATCAAAACGGCTATGTCAGAATTCAAGAGAGTATGCCGCAATGAGGGATTGCTGGCCGGATATGTCTGGGACTACAGCGATAGGATGGAAATGATGAGATACTTTTGGAATGCTGCTGTTTCTTTGTTTGAAGATGCGCGTTCGAAAGATGAAGGTGTACGGTTTCCTGTTTGCAATGAAGAAAGATTGAAACAGCTTTTTCAAACTGAAGGACTGTCTGACATTGAATCGGTTGATATTGATGTGGAGACGGTATTTCAAAACTTCGACGACTTTTGGAATCCGTTTCTTTCCGGACTTGGTCCTGCACCTGGTTATTGTCTGTCATTGTCCGAAGAAGACAGGAGGAAATTAAAACAAAGAATATTAGAGTCGCTTCCGTTTGAAAGTGATGGAAGTATTCGACTTGTCGCAAGAGCAATTGCAATTAAAGCAAAGATTATAAAATAGCGCTTGTCACTTTTCGATTGACAAGATAGAACATTATAAAGCAACTAAGCAACTACAACTATAGGATGTTTACACATTTTGATGAAAGAGAAAGATCAATTCATTATCCGCCGGACAGACAATTCTTCATTGGTCTGAAGCCGCGAGTTTATGTTATCATTGGTTGTGCAATGATAGCAACAATCGGAGTTGCCTGGTTGCAGTATTTTATTTCAGGTTTGCCTGCTGATCCTTCTGTCAGTTTAGAAACGATACCGCAAACTGGTCCGACAGGATTTCCTCTATGGATAATTCTATGTCATTGGGTAAATTTTTTCTTAATGACCATTCTGATACGGAGCGGGCTATCCATTTTAATGGATCATCCGCGGTTATACTTTAACAACGGATGTACTCCCGGCAGTGAGTGGATAAAATTTACTCCAATAAAAGTACCAACCGACAGACTATGGACGGCAAAAGATGATGCTCGCTATATCAGTCCTGTAATCAGTTTGCCCGGATACCGGCACACAGTGGGCATTGCAAGGGGTTGGCATTTCATCCATGTTCCTTTTTTTGTAATGAACGGAGTAATATTCGTAATCCTGTTAGTGTTTGCAAGTGACCAATGGCAAAGGATTGTTCCGACTTCTTTTCAAATCATACCGGACGCGTGGAATGTATTTGTGCATTACGCAACATTTCATTTGCCGATAGAGCCGAACGGGTTTTATCATTACAACGCATTGCAGAAGCTTTCTTATTTCGGAGTGATATTTATATTGGCTCCGACAGCAATGCTAAGTGGAATGTGTATGTCGCCTGCAATTGAAAACCGGTTTCATTGGCTGCCGAAAATTTTCATTAACCGCCAGGGAGCAAGGTCAGTACATTTTCTGGTGATGCTAAGCTATGTGATGTTTATTCTTGTGCATGTCACTATGGTTGCAATAACGGGCTTGGTCAGAAACATGAATCACATTACGCTTGGAACAGACAACATATCAGATGTGAAAGGGCTATATATTGGATTGGCAATCATTTGCTTTACAACTGGCTTTTGTATTTATGCTCATTGGGTATCATGGAATAAGCCTCGCTGGGTACAGAGGAACGGATCATTCATAAATGAAAATTTATGGGAAGCAACCATCAATCGTTTGAAGCCTGTTCAATATTTTGAAAGGAAAGATATCACACCTTATTTCTGGCCCAATGGCAAACTGCCTACATCCGATAAATGGAAGAAGTTGGCGGAAAACAAGTTCGCTGATTACAAACTGAAAGTCTGTGGCATGGTTGAGAATCCCATTGAGCTATCCTTGGAAGAGTTGCAAAAATTACCCAAAGAAGAAAACATTACTATGCATCACTGCATTCAAGGTTGGTCGGGAATTGCTGAATGGGGAGGGCTGCCAATTAAGGCATTGGTAGAATTAGTGAAGCCGCATGCTTCGGTGAAAACAGTTGCATTTTATTCATTCGGCGAAGGTCTCTTTGGTGGTGTTTACTATGATACTCATACACTTGATAATTGTCTGAAACCGGGTGCATTATTAGCATGGGAAATGAATTATGAAATGCTGCCAATAGTGTACGGAGCTCCTCTTCGATTGCGAATTGAAAATCAACTTGGTTACAAAATGGTAAAATGGATCGAGCGAATTGAATTTGTTGAAACGCATGAAACATTAGGAAAAGGTTATGGCGGCAAGAATGAGGACGATGAATATTTTGATCTGCTTGCCAATACGTGATATAATTTCTAACAGGATTTTACTTCAGCAAACCAACTTCAAACTCTGACAGAGACTCTATGCTTACTTCTTTATAGTGTTTGTCTTAATTGCTAAGGCTCGAAACCTGTCCTTCCTGATTCAAACATCCATCATTTCAACCCGCATGGATTTACAAAAAACTTTGTGAATCATTCCTTGAAGTACTTTGCCTCAAAAGTTTCACTGTGATGTAAATCATACCGTCTTAACATAATTATTCGAATATTATGACAAATGAAGCAGTCAATATTTACGAAATATGCTCTTCCATTTTTGCAATGGTATGCGCTAATGATTGTGATTGCCATAGCCGCAGATTATCTCCTTCACCGTTTTCAGATGGTCTATATTGGACGCTATCTTGGGTTCATCGGAACAATCGTCATTGCCATTTCATTTATCTATTCATTGCGAAAGCGAAAGATAATAAAAAGCGGTTCTCCCAAAATGCTTCTGACGCTTCACGAATACTTGGCCTGGTTTGGGTCAATATTGATTCTTGTCCATGCCGGAATTCATTTCAATGCAATTCTTCCATGGCTTGCTACAATCATGTTGTTGATCGCTGTTGCAAGCGGATTGGTCGGGAAATTTCTTTTAAAGAAGGCAAATGAGACACTGAAAGAAAAAAGGGTTGCTCTGATAAATGAAGGACTTAGTCAGGGCGATGCAGATAAGAAACTTTTTTTTGATTCCATTACAGTTGATCTCATGAAAAAGTGGAGAGTAGTGCATTTGCCGATCACACTTATGCTGGGAATTCTTGCACTAATTCACATAATCACAATGATAATGTTCGGCAAATGAAAAATCTTATAATATCAGGGATTGTGATTGTCTGCGTTGTCTTAATGTATAAGTATCCGCATGCAATGCTGAATCCGGGAGAGTTGACAGAAGGACATCAGAAACTAAAAGATGATTGCTTTTCCTGCCATAATCCTTTCTGGGGAATTCCCAATGACAAGTGTATCGCATGCCACAAGCCGGAAGATATTGACAAGAGCTCGCGCAAATTGGGAGAATCGGTTCCTGCAAGGAAGAAAATAATTTTTCATCAATACATAGCTAATCATGAATGTGTCCTCTGCCATACAGATCACAACGGTTTAAAACCGGAAATGTCTTTGGATAAATTTAATCACAGTGTTTTACCTGCAAACATGTCCATCAACTGCGGCAGTTGTCACGACCATCCGCAGGATAATCTTCATAAGCAATTGACCAATGATTGCAATAGTTGTCATTCCATAAAGGGCTGGAAGTCTTCCGTAATTTTCAAGCATGATTTGATTCAAGGAGATCAAAGGAATAATTGTTCCTCTTGTCATAAATCACCTGACGATTCCTTCCATGTTCAGACAAAAGACAATTGCAATAAATGTCATAGTATAGATAAATGGAAGCCGTCAACTTTTGACCACTCGGCTTATTTCGAACTCGATAAAAACCATAATGACAAGTGCAACACGTGTCATGCGAATAGCGACTTCAAGTCCTATACCTGTTATGGCTGCCATGAACATTCTGAAAGCAAACTTATGAAGAAGCATAATGAACACGGAATCTCTGACTTTTCTAATTGTGTAACCTGCCATAGGAGCGGAGATGAGCATGATATCAGGATGAACGGCACTCCGGATCAGAAATCAAAAGAAAAGGAACCGTCGTTTGAGAAGAAGAACAATGGGAAACAGGAAAAGGATAAAAAGGAAAAACACGAAGATAAAAGAAAACATGACGATGATGATTAGTATATTCAGCATCGGGTTAAACTGATATTTCCGTAATGTTTGCTAATCCTCTTACTCAATTTTGCAGGACAAAAATGTTTACAGGATAGGTTATTGGTCGGGGCTATTTGCCTTTGCAGCAACTATGGCATTTGTGATTGTCCAATTGTTGCAACTCGCACGTGTATTCAACTCTCCCCTGGATGAAGTTCTGATTTATTCCACATCACTCTGCATTGTAGTCCCATTCATGCTGGAAATACTTGCTTTGCATTATGTAGCTGCTCCCGAAAAAAAATTCTGGAGTCATGCCGCAGTAATATTTACCATACCATATTCCGTTTTTGTAACTTCAAATTATGTAGTACAACTTGCTACAGTGATTCCGATGAAGCTCAAAGGTAGCACGAAGGAAATCAGTTTACTTGAACAAACACCGCATTCATTGTTCTGGGACTTTGATGCTTTAGGATATATATTCATGGGAATAGCTACTTTGATGGCCGTTCCCGTGTTCGAGAAAAAAGGTTTCGGGAAATGGGTCAGGATTTGTTTCCTTTCAAATGCTTTCATCACACCATTAATTTCCATTGTATATTTTTACCCGGAGTATTCAGAAAAACTTCTCATCCTTGGTTTCCCCTGGGGAATCACTGCTCCATTGTCAATGCTCATGCTCGCAATCATGTTCAAGAAGAAATATTCTTCTGTTGAATGACCCTCTAAGCGAGGAAAAGAAAGTAATATTCTTCTGATCTTCGATATTATATATTATCATCTAAAATTGTAAATTGTTATGTCAGTTTTGCTAATCTGACTGATGAAACTGAAAAAAATTTTTCTGTTGCTAATACTTGCTTATATCTTCTATCTGGGAATCGGTACAATCTTGCTGAACTATGAAGTCATTCACAAGCTGCACATTCTTCCGGGATGGACGAAGGTAGATGATGAAGATAAAAAGGATGACTCAACAGTTGATCTTGACGGTCCCCTGATTTTGTACGAGGACGGGAAGCTAATCAAGTATCAAGTCTTACCCGAAGGAAATGCTTTTTCATTCGAACGTGTTGAAATAAACAGAAACGATATATTGGTGTGCTTTGTCAGTGAGACAAAAGATTCATTTAAGTTTCAATTGAGGGATACACTAAAGACAGAATCAAGCGAGCATTTGTTGCCGGGTAAAATGATGATCATTTCAGACATTGAGGGCAACTTTAAAGGATTTAAATCAATATTAGAAGGCAATGGAATTATTGACAATAATTTTAACTGGACTTTTGGAAACAACCAATTGGTTCTGGTGGGAGATTTTTTTGACAGGGGATTGAATGTAACCGAGTGTCTGTGGTTGATTTACAAGTTGGAAGTTGAAGCAGAAAGGCAGGGCGGCAAGGTTCATTTCCTCCTGGGTAATCATGAAGTGATGAATCTAAAGGGACAGTTCAAGTATGTGAGAAACAAGTATAAGCAAGATGCTGACTCATTGAAACTTGAATATAAAAATTGGTATTCAGGAAATTCGGAGTTGGGTAGATGGCTTAGAACAAAAAATACTATTGAAAAGATTGGAGGATATTTATTTGTTCACGCAGGAATAAGTAAAGACTTTCCCAAAAATTATACATTAGAAGAGATTAATTCCAATGTCAGAGAATCTATTGATAAAGAATTTGAGAAAGGGAAACAAGGACTTGACACTTTCATTGGAAGGGAAAGTCCGATTTGGTATCGTGGAATCGCAAAGGGGATCGAAAGACAGGAAGATATTGACAGCACTTTATTGAATTACCAAGCGGATAAGATGATAATCGGGCATACTATATTTGACGAAATGCAATATCTTTACAATGAGAGTGTGATTGTGATTGATCTGGAACACAAGATCAATTCGGACATAGGCAGAATGTTTGCGTTGTGGTATGAAGACGGTGACTTTTCGATGACGGATAATAATGGTGCAAAGTCAAAACTTAAGAGAGCTAAATAATTTTATAACTAAGGGAAAAAACTTTGGCAGATACACTGAACCAAATCGGAAACATTTTGTTAAAATGTTTGAAATTTTAACTCGAGCAGATTAAAGAAAATATGGAACATCATCATGATCATTCACTGAATCCACAAAGCTTGAACAGGGCATTCATCATCGGAATAGCTTTGAACTTTGCCTTTGTTATAATTCAGGCATCAATAGGGTTTAAGATAAATTCACTTTCATTATTATCGGACGCGGGACATAATTTTTTGGATGTGGGTGCATTAACTCTTTCGCTGCTGGCATTTAAACTAGCCAAGGTAAAATCATCTGATAAATATACATTTGGATATAAGAAAGCCACTATTATAATTTCATTATTTAATTCTGTATTGCTGCTTGTTACAATCGGTGCAATAGCAATTGAAGCTATTGAGAGATTTAAGGATCCGGAGCCGTTGCCCGGAGATATTATTTCGATTGTCTCATTCGTCGGAATAATTATCAATGGAGCATCGGCATTTTTATTTTTCCGTGATAAGAATAAGGATTTAAATGTAAAGAGTGCATTTCTGCATTTGTTGGCTGATGCATTATTTTCTTTGGGTCTTGTAATCGGCGGAATTATTATATACTCCACTCATCTGTATTGGATTGATCCTCTCTTAAGCATAATGATTTGTCTCGTACTTTTATTCAGTACATGGAATTTGCTGAAAGACAGTTTACGGCTTTCCTTAGACGGGGTACCTGACAAGATAGATATTGAAAAGATTAAACAGGCAGCAACGAAGATAAACGGAGTATTGGATTTTCATCATCTCCATGTTTGGGCAATCAGTACAACAGACAATGCGCTGACCGGACATTTAGTCGTATCAAGTTCCCTGTCCAATGATCAAATCCTCCGGATCAAAAATAATCTCAAGCACGAGTTGGAACATTTGAATGTGGGACACTGCACGATAGAAATTGAAACTGATAACATGAAGTGCGAAGATGAAAATTGCCGGGCTTGAAACTCTTCTTAATACATAGTCTCAACAAGCAGAATAAATAAGAATACAAACACAGAAAATTCCAGTTGCAGCTTTGCAAAGTTCTCTGCGTGAACCTATTTTTCCTCACAAAGGTTAGATCTGTTCTTCCAAATTTTGTTGAGCGCCTCATTAAGAACAATACCAATCACTAAGAATAATATATCCGGTTTAGTTACCGAACTAAAAAGATTAATGAGACCCCATAAGTTAATTGAAATTTGATTTTAAGATTACAAATTGTTAAACAATCAGTTATTGTCATCAGTTGAAAAATCATTTTAAAGAAAGATTTTAATTCATAATGAATCCATTCTGGAAAAAGATTCTAATTCGGTCAGTTGACAGCGAAGACAGAAATCAGACTGACAAAGTTAAGCATCATTCTAACTTTCAACTTGCCAAAGCCTACAGACTGTTTAGAATTACGATGATACGGCATATCAAAGACGCGCTGTTGATACTTATTGGCATCTTCTCTGCATCTTTTGGTTTCAAAGGTTTTTTGTTGACAAACAATTTTATTGACGGCGGCACGACCGGCATCTCATTGCTTATCTCTGCATTGACAAAAATTCCTCTATACATCCTCATCCTTGTCGTAAACTCTCCATTCATTCTTCTAGCGTATAAAGTAATGGGCAGGCAGTTTGCTTTTAAGACAGCGTTATCAATAACGGGGCTTTCAATTGTACTGGCGCTTGTCACCTTTCCCAATGTAACGAACGACAATTTGCTTGTAGCTATTTTCGGTGGATTCTTTCTTGGAGCAGGAATTGGGTTCGCAGTGCGCGGAGGAGCGGTGATTGACGGTACGGAGGTTCTCGCAATTTATTTAAGTAAGAAATTAGGGACTACAATCGGCAACATTATAGTCATGATTAACATTATCATCTTTGGAACAGCCGCATATTTCCTAGGAGTAGAGATTGCATTGTATTCAATGATTACTTATTTGGCGGCTTCAAAAACATTGGACTTTATTGTTGAAGGTATAGAAGAGTATATTGGTTCGACAATCATTTCGCCTTATGATGAAGAAATCAGGCAGATGATAATCAACAAAATGGGGCGCGGGGTCACTGTCTTTAGCGGAAAGCGTGGCTTCGGAAAGCGCGGCGAAACACACGAGGTTGATATAATCTTCACTGTCATTACCCGGCTGGAAATAAATAAACTTACTACTGAAATTGAAAAAATTGATCCCTCTGCATTTGTTGTCATGAATAGCGTCAAGGATACAAGAGGAGGAATGATAAAGAAACGACCGTTGAAACATTAACAAATGATCTTGGTCGTGAAACCATTTATTTAAGACCAATCTTAGAAAGGTGAAAACGCAATGAAAAAAGGAATGAGAATTAACATAAATGAAATTGATCCCGAAGCTTATCGCGCAATGATGGGATTGGAAAATTACATAAGTGAAAGCAAGCTAAATTCGTTACTTAAGGAGCTCATAAAGATTCGTGCTTCGCAACTTAATGGTTGTGCTTACTGCGTTGACATGCATACTGAAGATGCAATAAAATTAGGTGAGAGCATGCGAAGGATTTTTGCATTATCAGTCTGGCATGAATCACATTTGTTCTCCGAAGAAGAAAGAGCAGTGCTGCAACTCACTGAAGAAGTTACAAGGATTTCCGAAAAAGGCGTCACTGATGAAACATATAACAAGGTCATTGAATTGTTCGGGGACAAGTTGACAGCTCAAATTATCATGATCATAGTAACGATTAATTCGTGGAATAGAATTTCTGTCTCAACTAAATTGATTTATAAGGAATAAAAATTTTTTCAAGGAATTTTAGAAACGCATTTATAGAATTTTATGAATTTTAAATGGCTGATACTGCTTCATGTACTTGGAGCATGCGTATGGGTCGGTGGTCATTTGCTGGTGGCAATACGCTATGTGCCGGAAGCATTGAAGAAACGTGACCCAGGTATAATTCTTGGGTTCGAGAAAAAATATGAGATCATCGGAATGCCTGCCCTTCTCTTACAGGTGATAACGGGTATATTGATGGGACTGAAGTATGAAGGCATATTTTTCAACTTCAATACACACTTTGCAACAGTATTTAATTTAAAACTTATTGTCTTGCTGATGACTATATTGCTCGCAATTGATGCGCGGTTGTTTATTATTCCAAAGTTAAGTGACAAGAATCTGAACTTGCTTGCATACCATATTATAGCCGTTACATTTCTTGGACTTGTATTCGTCTATCTGGGGATATCATTCACGTTTGGATTTTGATTTTAAAATCAGAACAAATAAATGGTGCATGAGAAGTTACCCGAAATCGCCTACTGCACAATCATGAATTACAAATTTTAAGTAGATAAAACTATGGACAAGAAGCCCATTAAGAGAGCACAAGAATTAGTTACTTTAAGCAGAGAACATCATCACTCCTTATTGCTTTGCTGGAAAATTAAAACCGGACTGTCGAAAAAAATAGAACTCTCAAGGATTTACAACTATCTGCAATGGTTTTATAAAGGTCATATTCTGCCTCACTTCGAAATTGAGGAGAAATACATTTTTCCGATATTGGATAATGAAAACAGCAAGAAAGCAATTGAACAACACCGGCAATTGAAGCAGCTGATAGAAAGTGATATTAAAGATGAGCAAACACTGCGTAGCATAGAATCATTGCTTAATGAGCACATCCGGTTTGAGGAAAGGGTATTGTTTAACGAAATACAGGAAAGCGATAAAGTGAGGGAGTTGAAGAAAGTAGAACATTTGCATCACAGCGAAAAATTCTGTGATAATGAAACAGACCCCTTCTGGAAATAGCCGGAAGAATTCATATTTCATGTCAATTTGTATTTCACGATTTACTAATCTATACAGTTTGTTAAGCATCCAATAAATTATGATTCGAAAATTTCCTTTTGTTCTTACCATCTTAAGAGGGCTTGGTCAGATAATGCTGCAGGAAAATGCTGCAACGGGTCTACTATTCCTATTTGGAATCTTCTATGGATCAGTTGTAATGGGAATTGCTGCACTTTTGGCAACGATCTGCGGGACTCTAACTGCAAAAGTGTTTGGATTTGATAAGACCGAAACTGAAAAGGGACTTTATGGTTTCAGCGCGGCATTGGTAGGAGTAGCGCTTGTCTTATTCTTTGAACCGGTAACTTTAATCTGGATACTGATTGTCGTCGGCTCCGTCATTGCGGCATTAATACAGCATTTCTTTATCAGAAGAGAAATTCCCGTTTTTACACTCCCGTTTGTCCTTGTAACATGGGTTATAATGTTTTTGGTACACAAGTTTTATCCGGAAGTAACTGCTGCAAGCGAACCTGTTGACATACTTAATGATTTTACATTTGCATTCAGAGGATTTGGCGAAGTTATTTTTCAGGGAAGCATAATTTCAGGTGTAGTTTTTTTTATTGCGGTATTCATCAATTCACCTGCAGCAGCATTGTACGGACTTGCGGGAGCGATAGTCGCAGGAGTCCTTTCCGCATTTTTTTCTGCACCTGCTCCGGATGTTGCCATGGGACTATTCAGTTATAATGCTGTGCTGTGTGCAATTGTTTTCGCAGGCGACAAACTCAAAGATGGTTTCTCGGTTTTGATTGCGGTTGTATTGTCGGTAATAATCAGTTTAGTGATGTATAAATATAGTCTCACACAGCTTACGTTTCCGTTTGTTGCAGCGTCGTGTATTAATTTAGTTTTGAGAAAAGGAATAAGTAATGTGTTCGGGGAGAAAATCAATTGACGAAACCTGATACAATTTCTCGTTCCCAATCGGGAGATTGGGAACGAGGTATTCATAATTCACGATTGCCGATTACCGATTCACGATTGCCTACTGTCTCGCCATCATCATCTTCATAGTCGCTTCGTCATCTTTGATCAATTCACCGCTGACATCAACTTTGACAGTATAAACTTTTCCGTTGAATTCAAACGGGGGTTCATAATCAGGTACAGCGGGTGAACCCGGATCTCTGCCAACTGCTGCACCGGCGCTTAGTCCCATTCCGATTGGAAGGGTATAAGGTATATCAGTCTGACCAACAAGTTTACCGTCAATATATAATTGAGCTGTTCCTCCGCATCCTAGTCCTTTCGCCATATCCGGCTTGCCTTTGGATTCAAATTCAAATCTTAATTTGTGTCTGCCGGAGGGAACATCATCCTTTGAAGTAACATAAAAATATTCCGCAGTTGCATAGTTATATCCGTATTTTAATTTTTTGTCTTTAATATAAAATACCAAACCTCCGTCATTTCCACCCATCGAATAAATTACTCCATCGCCGCCACCTGCGGGAACATCAACATCCGCTTCAATGCTGAATGACCTGTTCATTACATTGACTGCCGCAATACTCGGCACAACCTGTGTTCCCGGATAATATGTATATGACTTTCTTTCACCGGCAATCTGCGGTCTTTCATCTGCCATTCTCAAGGTTCCACGTGAATCAATAGGAAGCACATTATATTTCCCAGCTTCAACATACCATTGACCAATCATCTCTATAAGTTTTGCCTTATTGTCTTTTGCAATATTGTTTGTTTCGGCAGGATCTTTTGAGAGATCATACAGCTCCCAGCCTGTTGCATCAAGTTCTGTAAGTTTGTCGTGATCTATGGGAGCGCCAAACCCAAGTCCGGATTCAGTAAACGAAGTTCCCGGCCACGGACATACAGCTCTGAATCCGTCATGATAAATTGAACGGTGACCAAACATTTCAAAATATTGTGTCAGATGATCACCCTTTGACTTCTTGTCGTCAAATGTCTTTGCAAAACTGTGTCCTTGTATGGGCGATTGGGTAACACCTTTGATTGTTTCCGGTGCATCAATTCCCAGAGCTTCCAATACGGTGGGGACCATATCAATTGCATGACAATATGCAGTTCTGATTTCACCTTTTGACTTAATTCCTTTTGGCCAATGAACAATAAACGGATCGCTTACACCACCTCTGTATGTTTCACGCTTCCATCTTCTGAAAGGAGTATTGCCTGCAAACGTCCAGCCCCATGCATAGTGATTGAAATATTTTGGTCCGCCAATATCATTAATGGCTGCAAGATTCTGCTTCAGATCTTCCGGAACGTTGTTGAAAAATTTATTCTCATTGACTGACCCCGTTGGTCCTCCTTCTGCGCTTGCACCATTATCCGAAATAAACATTATCAAAGTATTGTCCCATTCACCGATGTCTTTCAAAAACTGAAACAGTCTTCCGTATTGATTATCTGTGTGTTCCAGAAATCCGGCAAAGACTTCCATCATTCTTGAATAAAGTTTCTTTTCATCATCTGATAACTTATCCCACTCCTGTACATCAGGATCATGTCTTGAGAGTTCTGCATCTTTAGGAATTATCCCAAGCTCTTTTTGTTTCTTAAAAGTTTTTTGACGGTATGCATCCCAGCCGTCATCAAACATTCCTTTATATTTATCTGCCCATTCCTTCGGAACGTGATGAGGTGCATGCATTGCACCGGGACAGAAATACAGGAAAAACGGTTTGTTGGGCGCAACTTGTTTTGCATCAGCAATGAAACTTGTTGCTTTATCAACTAAATCTACTGTCAAATGATAACCTTCTTCAGGAGTCTTAGGCGGCTCGACCTGATGATTATCACAAACCAATTCAGGATAATACTGATGTGTATCGCCGCCGAGGAATCCATAGTATCTCTCGAATCCTCTTCCGAGGGGCCAGCGGTCATAAGGACCTGCCGCGGAATTTTGTTCGGCAGGTGTCAAATGCCATTTGCCAATTGCGTAAGTGTTGTATCCGTTCTGTAAAAGTATTTCGGAAATAAATCCGTTTTCAAATGGAATGTATCCATTGCCTCCGGGATATCCTGTTGCGCCTTCTGTAATACATGACATCGCATTTGAATGATGATTTCTTCCTGTGATAATGCATGAACGCGTTGGTGAACAAAGTGCAGTCGTATGCATGTTGTTGTAAATCAATCCCTCCTTAGCTAATGAATCAATATTTGGTGTTTTTATCGGACTTCCGAAACAACCGATTTGTCCGAATCCTGTATCATCCTGAACTATGAACAGAACATTGGGAGAGCCTTCTTTGGCGCGGTTTGGCATCGGCCATGCCGGTGATGATTGATCGAATGTTCTTCCGATCACTCCGGGAAATGCCTGTCCAGGTTTGTATTCTTTCATTGACATGATTTAATGTGTTTTAATTTATTAGTAAGTTAGTATTAATTTGGAAACAAATATCGAGTGGGATATAATTAAGTCTCTAGCAATAGCCATTCAGTTTAAATCAGATAACCTGCAAATTATTCGTGTCAGTGATAAAGATTCTATTTCGGAAACAGAAAAGTCATAACGGCTCTTACCCCGAAGTATCCCTTTAGTTGCGGCAAAGCAGCGACTGGAATTCTCGGTCCGACCTGAAACTGTACCGGGAATTTACCGAGCTTTGTCAAGCCGCTGAATACTAGATTCATATATGTTTGAGTTCTTTTGACTTTCCAATTTTGCGTCATCTCTGCATTCATTGTAACTCCGCCTCCTGACTTCCAACTGTATCCCAGGAAAGGTTGAAGATAACCCTGTGTTTGATTTCCTCTTTCAGGATTTCCGCCGACAGACCAGAACTGATTTACAAGCGCTCCCATTGTCCAGCCGTTCTTCTGATAAAGGAGTACGCCCGTTGGTCCGATACTGAATCTGCCCGAACCGGTGGATGTATGTGTTGCCGTTGGTATTGACATTATTGGACCGATTCCCCAAATCACTTTGCTTACTTTCGGAGAGAAAAAAATACTGTACTGTATATCTGCGAGCGCATTCTGCGAAGTACCAGGACCAGTAACATTAAATTGTGAAATCACCGGAATAATAATTCTGTTGATCATATTTATGCCTTTAGTTATTCCGATTGGAATAACAGGTTGAATATTCAGTACGTTCTGTGATCCGTTATTTTCTCCGATACCCCAAACTGTATTATTCTGAAATGGTACGCTGATCAGATTTGAAACAGGATTAGAAAGCGCCAGGGCAAGCTTCTGCACATTAGCCGCAGGTTTCTTCTGTGCAAAGGAAATATTTGAAGATACAGAAAGAATAAATAATAAAGCGAAAAACAGATTGAGTTTACTTGTATTCATTCGACAGGATAAGATGTTTCAATGTTCAATTTTCAATGTTCGCAATTCTTCGTTATGAATCATAACAAAAAAGCAAAATATTGAAATTGCACATTGAGTATTTTAATATGCAAAAGTCATTTTTCACGAAGATTTAATCAAGTGTCAAACAATTCCATAATCAAGCCAATCCAACTATTCCAAGTAATCCAAGTTGAATGAGTTTAATGATTTGAACTTGATTGAACGTGTGCGTCAGGACGTTCCGTCTGTAACAGGCATGCGCCCTGACACTACGAACTAAAATGGATTACTGCATTGCTCCGCCCATTGCATCTGACATCATCTCATGGGTCTGTTCAATCGTAAAACTTCCGGGCGTCTGGCTCGGCGGGAATTCCTTGAATGTTGACATAAAGTCAGCTACAATTTTTTGTGCGGGACCAAGAATAAAAATTCTTCTGAACATCCAATCATAATAAGTATTCGAAGTTATGTCTGCTCTTTCATAGGGGTCAGTTCTAAGGTTAAACATCTTTGGACAGCGCAGTTTCACAAAAGGTTCTGCCCAGACCTGTAATGTCCCTGTACACCGCTGCTCCATGAATACTGCCTTCCAGTTATCAAACCTCAATCCGACTACTTCTCCGTCATCATTGAAATATAAAAATCCCTGTCTTGGACTTGTTTCAGATTTTCCTGTTAAATACTTGGACTGGTCCTGTCCGTCAAGATGAACTTTGAACCTAATTCCACCAACGTCCATTCCTTTTTTCAATTTCTCTTTCACTCCGGGATCTCCTGCTACTGATAGTATGGTTGGAAACATATCCAGGTGACTCATTATACCATTGAGTTCGGTTCCGGGTTTAATTTTCCCTGTCCATCGGAACATAGCAGGCACCCTGAATGCTCCTTCCCAGTTTGAATTCTTTTCGTTTCTGAAAGGTGTCATTGCGCCATCCGGCCATGTATTCATGTGCGGTCCGTTATCTGTACTGTACATTATAAAGGTATCTTCAGAAATACCAAGTTCGTCTATCAGATCAAGCATCTCTCCGACATTCTTATCATGGTCAATCATAGTGTCATGATACTCGGACTGCCACCTTCCTGCCTGACCCACGCTCTTTGGTTTTGTATGTGTGAATGCATGCATGTGCGTTGTGTTGAACCAGCAGAAAAATGGCTGGTCATCCTTATGCGCTCTCTTTATAAAATCCTTTGCAGCCTTGCATGTTTCGTCATCAATTGTTTCCATCCTCTTCTTTGTAAGAGGCCCTGTATCTTCAATTCTTTGCTTTCCAACTTTACCGAATCGCGGATCAATTGTTTTGTCGTCTTTATTTGTTGCCCAGCAGTGTAGCACTCCTCTTGGTCCGTAATTCTTTCTGAAATCGGGAAAGTCTTTTGAATTCGGATAATCGGGATGTTCAGGTTCTTCTTCTGCGTTGAGATGATAAAGATTACCATAGAATTCATCAAAGCCGTGAACTGTCGGAAGGAATTCATTCCTGTCGCCAAGATGATTCTTTCCGAATTGTCCCGTGGAATATCCCATTGCTTTAAGAACTTGAGCAATGGTAATGTCTCTTGCCTGAAGCCCTTGTGGAGCTGCGGGCATTCCTACTTTTGAAAGTCCTGTTCTGTAAGTACATTGTCCGGTAATAAAAGCAGACCTACCCGCGGTGCAACTCTGCTCGCCGTAATAGTCTGTGCAGATTGCACCTTCTTTTGCAATACGGTCAATGTTGGTAGTTCTGTATCCCATCAGTCCTTTGGTGTAACAACTAAGATTGCTTTGTCCGATATCATCACCCCAAATAATCAGAATGTTTGGCCTCTTGGTTGATGATTCAGTTGATTTGTTTTTTTTTGCCATGTTAAGGATTGTTTAGTGATTGAATATTTGTGTAGATACTATTTAAAATAATTATATTAATATAAAAAATTTCACTTAGTTTATTTTAACAAACCGCCGAGTATGTCGGCTGCGCCGCTTCCGCCGTTTTGACCCACATACTTTGTGACTGCTGGTATAAATTTCGTAATGTCGCTTGGCTTCATGCCGAGTTTTGTAAATGTCTTGCCGAGGTCAGCCATATTGGAGATATTTCCTACGCCCAACTTTTTTGCTTCCTTCATAATGTTATTCATATCCGGAAATGCGCTTGTTACTTTCATTAAATCTTCCGCATTAAGATTTCCTTTTGCAAGTGATAATACTGCTCCGATTCCCCCGACTGCGGCTTCAGGAGAAATTCCAAGTCCTTCGAGAGAATTTACCAGAGCCATTGTTTTTCCGATGTCGCCGAGACTACTGGTACATGAGGTTAAGAAGATTGTTGTAACTACGAGAATAAGTACTGATTTAATCTTGTTCATTTTTTTTGATTTTAAGTTTAATAAATGTTTCAAAAATTTGTTGAAAGAGTTTTGATTTTATGTCGGAAACAATTCACTTCTTCAGCATTTGAATCTACGAAGAAAATTTTGGGAGGTGATTTTGCTGAATGACAATAGCGACAACACTTTTATAAACCCTGTCCGGGTCAGTTTGAGAAACGTGTTGCCCGGACAGGTACCATGAAGCATTTACAGGGGATTTTATTCCCCGGTAAATGCTATTTGCGTAATTTTGTCTTGCTGCCGCTCCCGAATTGTATAACAAGAGCGCCGCCAACTCCGAACTGGTACATACTCGATTGAGTATCAAGTCCTGCTCCCACACCACCGGTACCAAGGTATAAGCCTCCCCCGAATGATTGAACTGCTGAAAGCATTTGCGCGTGAATTTTAAGCCCTACACTCTTTGAAAAATTGAGGAACAGTCCGGCACGAGCTCCCCACGCAAATTGTGTCGTGGAACTCTCTGCACCGGGGAGAGGATCTTTGTTCTCAATGATTGCCATGCCCAGCATCAGTCCGCCGTAAGGCATAACTATGCTGCGCTGAATCGGAAGATATTTATTTCCCCCAACCATTATGAAATTCATTCCAAGCCCGAATCTTCTGTTAGAGTCATTGACACTGTTATTTGTGGAGTATTGAACAGGGAAATCTGTGTCTTGCCTGAAATATGCAATTTCGATTCCGTAAGTTGGCTTGACAATATATTCAAATCCTGCGCCCCACAGGAAGCCGGCATTGATGGTTCCCTGGAAATAATTGTTATTGCTTGTTACCGCTTCGATATTATCATCGAAGGTGTAACCTGAATAAAGATTTAATTTGTAGCTTTGCGCTTGAGAAGCGCTCACCGCAGCGAAGAATAAAACCGCAATGAATGAAAGTTTGGTGATCAATGTCTTCATGGTAAGATTGTTTTGTTTTGAAAAAGAATTTAAAACTAATCTTCGAATTCGCGCAAAGCTAAAATCATCATTGTAATTTTTAATTGCAATACTGTCAACAGCAGTTTTTCGGGAAAATATTTTGAATGAGTGAACCGTATAAAACATTTGATTTTGAGCATTCAATGCATTGTTTACTTACTATTTGACTTAATATGAATATATTTCAACGCAATTTGCAAACCACTAAAATTCCATGAAGCAAAAGGGAATCTCGCATTTTACCGCGGTAAAAATATTGAAGACATTTAATGCGGATGAATTGAATGAGTTCGGTAAGTTCGTTAAATCGCCTTTCTATAACAACTACTCCGCAGTGATTAATCTCTTTGATGAATTGAGAAAACATTACCCCGAATTTTCCGACACAGGAAGATCAAAGGAAAATTTGTTTTCTGCTGTATGCAATGGAAAGAGTTATGACGACAACCTCTTCAGAAAATATATGTCCCTCTTGAGCAAACTCGCTGAAGAACATCTTAACGTTCTTGAATTGAGAGCCCAGAAGGTTACATCTGACCTCAATATACTTGAGCAACTCTCGGGAAGAAATCTCAACGATATGTATTCCAGAAAATTGAAAGGAGTGGAAGATTATTTTGAGAGTTCGGGAAAACTTGACAGCGGAGATTTTCTGAAAATGCACCGCCTTAGCTCGATAAAATTTAATCATAAGTCTTCATATAAAAGCACCGGCAGTCATTCAAGAGAGCTCATTGGTTCACATAATAATCTGCTCAACTATTTCGCTTTTACTTCAAGTTCAATTGTCAATCAGATTGAAGTTTATAAACATTCGTTCAGTCTTAACGATGAAGTCGGCGAGTTGCTGTTCACAATGAATCAAAAAGCTTTACAGAATTGCATCAGAAAGTTGAAAGCTAATACTTCTTCGGAAAGCAAGCGAACCGCCCTGTTCTATGAAATGATTTTTTATGACAGACAACTTAATTCGTCAAAAACAGGATTCACCGCATACAAGAAGCTTAAAAAACTGCTTTTCAATGACATAGAAAAATTCAATCCCACAATGCTTTATCATTACTTCCAAAGGCTCAATACTTTTTGCATACTTGAAAACGTCAAAGGACTAAGGGACATGAATAGGGAACTGTTTGAGAATTATCTTAAAATGCTTGATCACGGACTATTTTTTTTCAAGGAGCAAATCTCATGGACTTCCTTGATTTCAGGGCAATCCTTCGAGTTGCCATCAAGAACAAAGCTTACGGATGGGTTGAAAGTTTTATCAGGAAATATCTCAACTACGTGACAGGGGATTTAAAGGAGAACTTATTTAATTATGCAAACTCGTTGCTTTCATTTTATAGGAATGAACCTGCTGATTCACTTGGGTATATTTCAAAAATCGTTTCTGCTCCTCAACCGTTTCAAATTGATATTTACATTCTCAAAGCAAAAATTTTTTATGTTCTCGGTCATTATGATTCAGCGCTTTCAGTTACAGACAGTTTTCGTCACTTTATTACCTCAAATTCCGACTTCAGTGATTATCATAAACAGACCATTATGAATTTCCTGAAACATTTCAATTCAATGGTCAGGATTAGCAAGAATAAGAATGTTAACAAGGCGCAAAGATTACTTGAAGAACTTGAGCTATCCACCAATACGAGAGAAAGAAAATGGATGATCGAAATGACGAACGCAATGATTGCAAATGAATCTGCTTGAACAAATGCCCGTATCACGCCTCCCGATTTACGATTGACGTCTCCCGATTGACGCCTCCCGATTGACGCTTCCCGATTCACGATTGACGCCTCCCGATTCCCCATTGTATTAGTTAGGATTCCTTACTATATTTGACAGAGATTAAATCACACAAAAAAATTGATAAATCAAAATTCAATAAAATGAAAGTAGCTGTTTGGGACACTTATGTACCCAGAAAAGACGGAACAGTAATGCATTTCGACATTATTGTCCCTGAAGAGTTGAAAAACGAAGACACGGTTTACAACTTTGGAAAAGAATATCTGAAGTCAAAAAACGAGGAAGGTCAGCCACTGACATCAAGTGAATGCAAATTCTGCCACATTGAAATGGTGAAGCCTGATCAGGAAGAATCAATCAAACAAAAGGGTTATTTCATTTTTGAAATGCAAAATTGCTGAACATGAAAAACGACATTGCCGTCATTAAAGACATCGAATTGCTTGTTAATTCTTTCTATGAAAAAGTAAAAGAGAATGAAAAACTTGGCTATATCTTTAATGATGTTGCAAAAATAAATTGGGATAATCATTTGCCGAAGATGTATTCGTTCTGGGAAAGTTTGCTTTTGGGAGGAAAGAATTTTTCCGGGAATCCAATGCAGAAGCATATTGAACTAAGCAAGCTGACACCTCTCACGGAGAAGGAGTTTTCAGAATGGCTGAAGTTATTTACCGAAACAACCGATGAAATGTTTGAAGGAGCAACTGCAGAAGAAGCGAAATCAAAAGCATCAAATATTGCCCGGCTAATGCAGATAAAGATTCAAAACGCATGAGCAAATCCGATTTTGATTTAAAATATCAGAACGAAAAGATTGAAAGTCGGATAGTCGCAGCACTTGAAAGGATCTCGCAGACATTTCGGGTTATGCTATGGGAAGAAAGCAAGAACTTCTCATTAAGCCCTATTCAGATCCAAGTGTTGATTTTCTTACTCTACCACAGCGCTGAAAAAAGAAAGGTGAGTTACATTGCGGACGAATTCAATATGACCAAAGCTACCATCAGCGACTCAATCAAAACTCTTGAACAGAAGAAACTCGTAAGTAAAGAGTTTGAGGAATCAGACACGAGAAGCTACGTAATTAATTTGACGAAAAGAGGAAAAGAAATTGCCGACAGAGTTTCAATGTTTTCTGACGAATTGAGGATGCCGATTGAAAAACTTCACCCTGACGAAAAGGAAAATCTGCTTTTGAGTTTAATTGGAATAATCAACCATCTGAACAAAGCAGGAGTGATCACGATACAACGAATGTGTTTGAACTGCATTCATCACAAATCACTGAACAAAGGTCACCAACATTTCTGTACACTGCTTAACAAGACTATTGAATCATCCGATTTGAGAATTGACTGCCC
>JBDHXH010000038.1:0-24290 GCA_039810605.1 Ignavibacteria bacterium
TTAAATCCTTACTTTTGGGACAGCCCCGGACCTAAGATTTTGATCTGACTTTCGGAGATCGTTTTGGACGGATGTGAAAGATCACGTTTCAACATAAATATTTTAATCTTTATAAAATTATTTTTATTAGGTAAAATCAGTTTGTAAAAATTTCTTCCATGCCTGAATTCATTCACTTACATAATCATTCACATTATTCTCTCCTTGATGCGATATGCACGATCGAAGGGCTGATAGACGCTGCTGCAGAGAATAAAATGCCCGCCGTTGCGCTGACAGACCACGGCGTGATGTACGGTGCTATGGAATTTTACAAGAAGGCAAAAGCAAAAAACATAAAGCCCATAATAGGTTGCGAGGTGTATGTTGCCCAGTCGGGTTCACGATTTGAAAAGGGAAAGAAGTTTGTAAAGGAGATAGAGGAAGTTGAAGAACAGAACATGGAAGGCTCCGACGGTCTGACATCCACCAATATAAATTACGCGCATCTGATTCTGCTTGCTAAAGACCTAACCGGTTACAAAAATCTTATAAAACTTGTTTCAATCGGTCACACTGAAGGCTATTACTACAAGCCCCGTATTGACATAGAGGCTTTGAAAAATTATCATGAAGGTCTTGTTGCAACTTCAGCGTGCGCGGGAGGCGTCATTTCATGTTACATTGCTCGCGATGACCTCAAGACTGCAGAGAAGATGACCGGAGTTTATAAGGATATTTTCGGCGATGACTTTTATCTTGAATTGCAGTATCACGGAATTCCTGTAGAGAAAAAAATAATGTCTGAAATGCCGAAGCTCGCGAAGAAATTCGGACTAAAACTGATCGTAACCAATGATGTGCATTATCTTAAGCCGGAACATGCTGTGGTCCACAACATTTATCTTAACCTTAGTGCCAAACAGTCGGCAAGAAGTTTCAGGAATTCTGATCAGCGCGACATTGTGACAAATCTTCGTTACGGAACAGACCAGATCTATTTCAAATCTCAACAGGAAATGTGCGAGTTGTTCAGAGATTTCCCTGAAGCGATTAAATCAACTCTTGAAGTGACGGAGAAGTGCAATGTTGATCTCGATACTTCACAAAATTTCATGCCTAATTATGAAATCCCTGCTGATGAGAAGACTGCTGTTGATTTTGATTCTTATCTCGAGAAGATTTCGTTTGAAGGGATGAATGCAAAATTTGGCGCTGTGACAAATGAGATTGAGGAAAGGTTGAAGTTTGAGCTCGGGATAATAAAGAAGATGAATTTTTCCGGATACTTTCTCATCGTGAGAGATTTTATTGAACATGCAAAGAGTTCAGGCATACTCGTGGGACCGGGTCGCGGCAGTGCTGCCGGAAGTCTTGTCTGCTACTGCATCGGAATTACGAATGTCAATCCTCTGGAGTATAATCTTCTTTTCGAGAGATTTCTGAATCCTGAAAGAATTTCGATGCCTGATATTGATATTGACTTTCAGGATGACAGACGGGAAGATGTTATTCAATATGCAAAGGAAAAATACGGGGAGAATTCTGTTGCGCAGATCGTAACATTCAATAAACTGGCTCCACGCGGTGTCCTGAAGGACGTAGGAAGAGTTCTCAATTTTCCGTTTCAGGAGATTAATGATCTGACTAAGACAATTCCGATCATTTTCGGAAAGGTGAAGAAGCTTAGCGAATGTATGAAGGAAGAAGCAGATTTCAAAAAGTATTTTGATACAGGCGACAATTTTCAGAAGGAAGAAAAAAAACGATTTTATGATTATTGCCTCGTCCTTGAAAATCTGAACAAGAATTCTTCAATACATGCATCCGGTCTGGTAATAGCGCCGGGAAAAGTAACAGACTATGTCCCACTGTCTAAAGTTACAGGAGAAGAAAATGTCTTCTGCACGCAATATGACATGAACCAGCTTGAAGACGCCGGACTAATTAAGATAGATTTTCTTGGACTCAAAGAACTGAAAGTAATTGGAAATACTCTTAAATTAGTGAACGAACGCTACAATAAGAATCATACCATTGACAACATCCCTCTCGATGATGCGAAGACTTATGATCTCTTCTCTGCAGGATCTACTGTTGGAATATTTCAGTTTTCAAAAAGTAAGATGCGGGAGTATCTTGCAAAGCTGAAACCGAAGAACATCAGCGATCTTGCTGCAATGAATGCACTCTACCGTCCGGGTCCGATGAAGTTTATTCCGGATTTCATTGAAAAGAGATTCGGAAGAAAGCCCATAACTTACATTCATCCGAAAATGGAAAATACATTGAAGGAAACTTATGGGATTATTGTTTATCAGGAACAAGTGATGCAGATTGCGCGTGACATCGCGGGATTTTCTCTCGCGGAAGCCGATAATATGCGCAAAGCAATGGGGAAGAAGATAAAAGAAAAGATGATGCAGATTAAGGAGAAGTTCATAGAGGGTTCGGTAACAAACGGAGTGGCGAAAAAGACCGCAGCAGAGATTTTCAATTTGATAGTTGATTTTGCAGACTATGGATTTAACAAATCTCACGGAGTTGCATATTCCATTCTCGCATTTTATACGGCATTCCTGAAAACGCATTATCCCCTTGAGTTCCTTTCCGTATCAATGGCAGGAAGAAAGGATGACGAGAACGAACTCCAGCAACTTGCCAATGAGTGCAGAAAAATGAAGATCAGGCTGCGTCCGCCAGACATCAATGAAAGTGAAATGGATTTTTCCGTCAGATACACGGAGAGTGAAAGCGGCAACAGCATCGGCGAAATTTTGTATGGACTAAGTGCAATCAAAAATGTCGGCGAGAAAGCTGCGATGAATATCATAGAATCAAGGACGGAAAAAGGAAGGTTTACGGGTCTGATTGATTTTCTGAAAAAGGTTGACCTTCGTCTCGTCAATAAGAAGGCGCTCGAAAGTCTGATATTTGCCGGAGCATTTGACAGCGTAGACGGAAACAGAAACAAACTCTTTCTGAACATGGAGCGTTCAACACTTTATGCCCAGCGCTACAATTTGAGCGAAGAGGCTAACGGGCAGGAAGGACTTTTCGGGTCGGGAGAAAACTCGAGAGTTGTAAATTCAGATTATATAATTCAGAATTATGAAGAGTTTCCCGAACAGGAAAAATACAATAAAGAAAAATCTGCCATTGGATTCTATCTCACGGGACATCCGCTCTCTCGTTATGAAAAGGACATATCAAACTTCATTGATCTCACATTTGGAGAGGATCCGTCAGAGATTGATTTCAAAAGGATAAAGACTGCGACCATGTGCGGTGTAATCAGCGATGTTCAGATTAAGATTTCGAAGAAGGGAAACAAATTTGTTGTGTTTAATCTCCAGGATTTTTTCGGAGCAGGGGAGTGCATTGCTTTCTCGAAACTCTACGAATCCAAGTCTCATCTTTTTGCAAATGATAACCTGGTGATAGTTCGCGGCACTCCTGATGAAAACGGTGATAAGATCAAACTTACTGTTGATGAGATCTACGGCATTGATACTTACCTTGAGCTATTCACAAAGAATGTTACCATAAATCTGAATGAGAACGTTACTGATGTTTCTCATATTAATATGATTAAGAATATTGTCGAACAGAACCAGGGAACTTCAAACTTATTTTTCAGCGTTATGAATTCCACTTATTCGAAAGCATATATCTCACGTGAATATAAGATCAAAGCATCCAAGGAATTAATTTCAAACTTGAAAAACATTGTCGGAGAGAATAACTTAAAGTTAAACTAATCAATTAATACTAATCTTATACCGAAAGGAAAATTAAAAATGCATTTAATAGAATTTACAGACGCAAATTTTGAAGATGAAGTTTTGAAATCGGATTTGCCGGTGCTTGTTGATTTCTGGGCAGTATGGTGCGGACCATGCAAGATGATAGCCCCGTTGGTGGATGAAATAGCAAAGGAGTATGAAGGAAAAGTAAAGGTCGGAAAACTCGATGTGGACAACAACCAGCAGGTGTCAATCAAATACGGAATTAGAAGCATTCCGACATTGCTGATTTTTAAAGACGGTAAGATTGCAGATCAGATCGTGGGCGCAGTTCCCAAATCAGCGATTACGGCAAAGCTGAATTTATATGTCAAAGAAACAGTATGAGTTTTTTGTAAACAGAATCAATACGGGATTTTACAGATTGTAAAATCCCTTTTTTATTAATTATCAGAAATTCATTAAAATGTATATGTACAAAAGATACAAATCTGTTCTGTTCATTCTCGCGGCGTTTGCAATTATTTCGTGCGGCAAAACAGAGACTCCGGAAACTAAGAAGAATGACAAGGAAGTCTCCGGAGTGGAAAAACATGATGATGAAAAGCTGACTGATGATTTCATCGTTGAATACAATGTTGTCGGAGCATTGAACGGGACAATGAACATAATGCGAAGCGGCAATAAGATGAAGCAGATCATAAATTCCGAAATGATGGGAATGAAAAACCTGAATACGATTTACATTGTGAACGGGACTGTTTATACGATTACTGACATCGGAGGGAAAGAATTTGCCACTAAAACAGGTCTTGCTGATTTCAATAAACAGAAGGAAACAGGTGAGACCATTGTTGATTTTAAAGAGTTTGAAAAATTTCTTGATTCTAAAACAATCGCGGGAAATGAAAATATCATCGGATACAACTGTGATATATATGACCTCGGCAACAACGTTTCAATCAGTGTTTATAAGAAAAGATATATACTCAAAATAAAGTCTTCACAGTTTATGGCGACTGCTTCCAGGATTGATGCTCATCCTTCGTTTGCAGCGGGTGAATTTGATATTCCTTCAAATGTGCAGTTCGGGATTGCAACTCCAAAAGAGTTGAATAAGAAGAATCTCGATTCAATTGTTAATAAACTTTCGAAGTAATGTGATGCAGTGATTAATTTGCTTACGAGTTGTGCTGTAGAAAGGAATCAATGAACAATGGTCAGTCGCCGATAATCTTAACCAGAACTCTCTTCTTTCTTTTTCCGTCGAACTCTCCGTAAAAGATTTGTTCCCAAGGACCGAAATCAAGTTTGCCGTCAGATACGGCCACAACAACTTCTCTTCCCATGACAGTTCTTTTCAGATGAGCGTCCGCGTTATCTTCAAAGCCATTATGCTTATACCTTGAATAAGGTTTTTCCGGTGCGAGCCCTTCAAGCCAGACTTCAAAGTCGTTGTGCAGACCTGATTCATCATCATTAATGAAAACGCTTGCAGTGATATGCATGGCATTCACGAGAGCCAGACCTTCCTTTATTTTGCTCTCGGCAAGACATGCTTCAATTTCCGGAGTGATATTAATTAGTTCGCGCCTGTTTCTTGTCTGAAACCAAAGTTCTTTCCTGAAACTTTTCATTTCATCTGAAATTGTTTTTGAATTTATAAATCATAGGAACTTCGTCGGCAAAATTTTTCAGTTCTTGTTCCGAAAGTTTTTTCCTGTCGGTAATGTCAGGCTTATAAAAAGCTTTCCATGGGTCGGTAGCAACATAGATATCACCTGCATCATCATATGTTATTGATTCGGGAGCAATTCCGATTATCTTATTAATTTCCGGATGCATCGGAATGGAAAGATCAATTTCCTTCGATTCGCTTTTATTGACCGTGAAGTCTTCATTAAATTTTATGTAGAACATACTCCTTCTGTTTCTGTCAATTCCATAAAGTGTGTAATCATCTTCAGCAAACAGTCCGCAGATGGTAGAGATTTTCAGCTCTCGCGTTGAAATTGTTCTTAGCTCATTTGTCTTCCTGCCGTAAATATAAAGCAGTGTGCTGTCGGAGAATTCATCTCCCTTCATTTGATAATTTTCAAGTCCGAGATAGAAGTAGTTATCTGTTGCCGTGAATCCTTCGAATCCGATATTGTCGAAAGTGTGCGCATAGACCTCTTTCGGGAATTCGAGTCTCCTTATGGTAAGAATTGTGTCGAAGGTGAGTATGTTTTTATTAAAAGTAATTTCATAAATCCCTTCTTTCTTTCTGTATATCTGCGGATCCCGTGAACTATATTCGTGACCTTCGATCGAAAGATAAATTTTGTTGTTACTCTTATCATAAAAAATTTCTTCCATGTCAACCTTCTTGAATTTATCAAAGAGTGTCTTTATTTCTTCGGAAAAATATACGGGATAAATATTTATGACGGGCGGATTTTGTGATTCGTCAATTCCGAGCCTGTTAATTTTACCGATGTCATCTGCTGCGATGAACATTTTTTCTCCATTCAGTATGCCTGTAAAGCAAAGCCCGGAGGTCTGGTCGGTATGATTTCCTGATGTATCCTTGATCCATAGCGGATAGTTGTCAACGGGCTTGATAGTTCCATCATGAACAAAATAGAGGTTGACAAAGACGATGATAACGGCAAGGGGAAGTAAAACTCTGAACACATTTTTCATTTGTTAAAAGTATAATCATTGCAAATTAATAATCGTTCCTGTAAGATTAAATGAAACAATAATTGGATATCGGAAAAGCTGTGAGAGTCAATGATAGCAGGTTTCAATAATATCACTCATTACTTTCGGCAAAGATTATGAAAATTAGAATAATTAAATTAGGGAAACATTTTTATGCGAAAGATTTATCCCCTGATTGCAATCTTGTTTTTTATTTCAAATTTTACTTCAGGACAGGGAAAAAATTACTTGAAGGATGTAAGTAATTTTAGAAAGCTTCGGGACATTAACAACTCGTCAGCATCAGAATTGACAAAGGGCGCAATACTTTTTCTGCCGATAGGTCCTTCTCTGATTGTGGAAAATGATAAAGTGTACTTTGGGCTGACAAAAGAATTTTCGATAGGGAAGTTTCCTTATGGCAGACTTGCCGCCGAATATACAATTGTGGCGAGGGAGACGCATATCAATCAATTGAGATTTTCATATAACATTGATATACCCGTGGAAGTTGGTGACCTTGCTGCGTTTTTGCTTTCTGTCGGCGGCGGATATTTCACCGACTTTAGTAAACAAGGTTATTTCCCGCAGGTGTCTTTTAATCTGTTACTGCCGGCTTATGATGCTGTTGCCGTATGTCCCTATATAAAGGTACGGAATACCTTTATGAACAAAAAAGAAGAATCCGATATCTTCGACTTTTCAATCGGAATCTCTACAATTCTGTATTTGTAAGTTTGCAGTTTTAGCTTCGAGAAACTTTACGGACTTATTACGGTCACGAAATTCGCGGAATTATTGAATGCAATTACCACATCTGTAAGATCAACAAAGGTGTCTCCATTCAAATCAGTTACCAAATATCCCCCGGCGAAGATAGCAGCATCATTAAAAACGAGTACTATGTCTGTGAGATCTACACTGCCGTCACGTGAAACATCCCCGCTGTAATTACAGTATTTTCCTGCTTTCAGAATCATGTTATTTCCAAATGCCTGCGAAGAAGAAGACGTGAAATTATAGACTTTAAGATTTCCGATTGCAAACGTCTGACCCGCAGCCGACCATGTATCAATCGAATTTCTGTGAGTGACGACTATGAAAAAATTTCCACTGCCTGCATTGCTGTAACAACTCAATCCTTTGCCGGCAATATTCAACAATGAAGTTGATGAATCAACCTTTGTGTAAGGAGAAGAAGCATTGCGGAGATAAATTCTTGCTGTATCGCTTACCATCATACTCCCGTTCCAAAGTCCTTCGATTAGTGATGTAAGATTCAAGGCGGGAATGTTGAGAGTATAAGTAACAGTCAGAACCGGACGGAAGTTTACAGAGTCATTTTCTTTAGTATCAAATCTTTTTGCGGAGGGAGTTGAATGTTCATCACCTTCAAGGAGCCATCCATAATTAGAATTAGGATTATCAACCCAGCTTTGGATGTCATCAATCATTTCCTGTGTTGAACCCCATGTGTAAAAACCTGTTGCATTAACTGTCGTAACGGCGCTTGGGTCCTGCGAAAAATCTCCGCCGTCCGATGTCCAAAATACTGTGTTAAAGTATCTGTGCTTCCATGTTGCATCGCCTGTTTCGGCTTGTGCTCCTGAACCTTCTTCGCCGATTGGGTCGGAAGTGCTTTCACCCCAACTTGATAAAACTTTTTTCAATTCAACGTCCTTGGGACCTACTGCTGTTCGTGACATGTGAAGTTTCAACGTGCAGCTCTGAATAATAGCACAAGGAGGAATCAAGGAATCAAGTTTGAATGAAATCAGTCCACGTCTTATTAATCCGGAGCCTGTCTTCCCTGCAAATAAATAATCGCCTGATCCGTTGCTCGTTGTTCCGCTCGCATCTTCATACAATGTATTGTCAGCAGTCGGACCCATAGACACTGTGATTTGTGAATATGAATTTCCGGAATACAATATGAAGCTAAAAAAAATTGAAATGAATAATGAGGTGAGTTTTCTCATAGTGAATTAATGTAAGTTAAAAAAATGTTTTGAAAACTTTCTGAATTTAAACATACATGAATCACAATGCATTATCAAATTCAATCTGAACATATTTGTAGAATTCTGATTTTCGGTGTGCCTTCAATTGCAATCAGTAACTTTTTACTAATGGCGCGATTTGAGAGATAGAAATATATTGTGCGATAAATGAATGCTTAGGTTGGAATTCAGAAAATGCAATATAAAAACAGAAGCCGGGCTTGTGACCCGGCTATTCATTTCCTATAAATCTATTTTCTTATTGACAAATGCCTTTTGAGAATGGCATAAAAACAATCAGTGAAAAAAGAATTTTACTTTACAAGCAGCATCTTCTTTGTTGTGGAGATTCCGCCGGCATCAAGCTTGTAGAAATAAATTCCCGAAGAAAGTGAAGATGCATCAAACGTTATTTCATAAGAGCCCGCGCTCTTAAATCCGCTGACAAGTGTGGCAACTTCCTTTCCCAGTTCATTATAAACCTTAAGAGTTACGCTGCCGGATTTCGGCAGATCATAATTAATTTTTGTTGAAGGATTGAACGGGTTAGGATAGTTCTGTGAGAGATTAAAATCTTTAGGCACGGAAGAAATCACATTCTCACTTACAGAAGTCAACACTGTATATGTAGCTTTGCATTTAAACACGCCGCTGCCATGCTGAATCAACAGATTACCTTTATCGAAGAAGCACATACCGGCTGCTGGAGAACTTCCAACATTTGTTTGCGTGAAGTTGTCTCCCATGTTCATTGAAATGTAAGCATTGCTACCATAGTAATCATAACATACTGCAGTAGGATCGTCCTTTGCTATATCTGAAGCCCATAAACTTCCGGTTTGGCTAAGATTTGAAAAATTACTTCCAGCATTTGTACTTCTCCAGAAACTTCCGGAACTCCATGTTGAATGATAGACAAGATCTTTGTCAAGAGCAGAAGTAGCAATCATCGGAATTTCAGAACCGCTGACAGAATTGATTAGTGTCCAGTTAAGACCGCCGTTTATGGACTTCCAGAATTTCCCATTGCCGGAACCTGTAGTTCCGTCTGCAATCCAGATGATATTTGAATTGTCATTTTGAATCGCAATATCGCATGGGCTTCTGAAAGTATTTCCTGGTTCACCTCCTCCAAGTTCAGTCCATGTATCTCCGAAATTTGTTGATATCCTCATAGCCATATTGTCAGGAGCAAGATATAATGTGTTTGGCGAGTTAGGATCAATTTCAAGTGGCATACCGTATGAAGTAAGTCCGATCGGATTAATCAAATCAAACCATGTTGCACCATAGTTAGTACTCTTAATAACTCTACCGTTGCTTGATCCCTTTGTTGCAACCATAATATTTGTGTCAAGCGGATTAACGTAAAATGAATGGCAGCTTGAGCCCGGAATTCCGCTTGCAATCTGTGTCCATGTTTCTCCTTTATCGTAACTTCTGTATAACGATGAACCTGCAAGGATGAATACTCCATTTCTATTTTTCGGATGCATACAGAATGGATTACCAATGTTTCCGGAAGTTTGTTGTTTTTGCGACCAACTGTAACTTACGGTAGTTCCTGCAGGAAGCTCCCAGCTCTGACCATTGTTGGTAGTTCTGATGATTGCATTGTTAAGGCTGCTAACAGCAAAACCTTGGTTGCCAAAGTAAACAATGTCAACCAGATTACCCATCATCGGATTTTTTTCAAAGTTAAGAAATTGGGGGCTGTTGTTTGAATTATTGCGAATAAATCCTCCGCCACCGCAGACATGAAAATTTCCGATTCCTGTTCCTGAAATTCCATATATGTCGGTGTTAATTCTCGTATTCACTTCCGACCACGAAGAACCATCGGGTTTCAATGCAAGAGTTCCATACTCTCCGCACACTGCAATTCCGTCTGTGAAATATTGAGCTGCAAGTAAATTTTTTGTGAGGGGAGAAGACTCCGGAGTCCATGTTGCACCGCCGTTTTGAGTGGTGAATATTTTGCCGTTCTCTCCTACTACAACTCCATTCTGAAGATCTTTGAAAGAGATTGAATTCAAGTTAACACTTGTGATTCCGCTGGCTGATGATGTCCAGTTCAATCCACCGTTAGTTGTTTTGTAAACTGTTCCGGCATCACCGCAAACAAATCCATCCGATTCGGAAATGAAGCAAACCGAACGAAGAGTGTTTGTTACACCAATGCTGTATGTTGCGATGGATGAGTTCATCTTCTTCGTCTTGAAAACTTTTCCATTGTCACCTGCTATCCATACTTCATCATTGAGAGAAAATACCGCTTTGAAATTTTCAGAAGGGATAGTATAGCTTGACCAGGTATTTCCGGAGTTTGAAGATCTGAATAACAGTCCTCCGTCTCCTACTGCAATGACATAAACTCCGTCGGGAGTACTAATGCCGTTGAAGCCCACTGAATGTGCTGAATTCACACCGATAAAAAACAAAGGTGTAAGCAGCAACAAAATTGTTGATAACTTTTTCAATGTAGGTTTACGTTTTGATTTTCTGATGTGTAAAATTAAGGTAATTGTATTGCTAATACAACAAAAATTTTATAGGATAAGTAGTCTAAAGTAGTTTCAAGTAGTTTCAAGTAGTTTCCGGAAATGCAAGACGCAAGACTAACAATGTTATTGGACAGTTGATCTCTTTCATCACGAATATTTTTCAATGAAATCAATGCTGAAGTATCACATAAAAAAAAAGCCGGGCTTTTGACCCGGCTTAAATTTCTTTGTGTTGCAACACTACATTGAAGATAGTTTGCGAAAGTTGACACAATTTTATTTAACAAGAAGCATCTTCTTTGTCACAGAGATTCCGTTAGCTTCGAGCTTATAAAAATAAATTCCCGAAGAGAGCGACGATGCATCGAATGTAATCTCATAAGAGCCTGCATTTCTATACCCGCTTGCAAGAGTTGAGACTTCTTTCCCGAGTTGATTATAAACTTTAAGAGTCATGCTGCCAGATTTCGGCAGATCAAAGTTAATTTTGGTTGAAGGATTGAACGGGTTGGGATAGTTTTGCGAAAGATTAAATTCTTTCGGTACTGATGAAATCACATTCTCACCAACGCTTGTTATTACTGTATAAGTTATCTTGAGTTTGTAAAAGGAACTTCCTTGTTGAGCGATGATGTAACCTCTTTCAGGAGACAGAATACCGCCGCCGTGTCCGGAAAGTCCGCTGCTGATATCAACCCATGTATCGCCTCCGTCAAGTGTCATAGTTGCTTTATTGCTCCAACTGCCTGTAATTATCACGCTTGGATCTTCATGTGCAATGTCTGATCCCCATCCGGAAAATGTAGTTGTGTGATCTACAAACCAATTGTCTCCGAAATTTGTTGTCTTGTAAATATTGCTTCCCGGCCATTCTGTTGTAAAGAATGTGCTCTTGTCAAAAATTGAATTACACATCGAAGGAATCTCGCTTGATGAAGCATTAGTTCTGACGAGAGTCCAATTGAGTCCCATGTCGGTTGACTTGAACAATGTCGCTTGTCCGCTTCCTGTAATTCCGTCTGCAAGAAATATCACATCTGAATTATCCCACATGACAAGAATGTCACAGGGGCTCCTAAAGTTGTAATTACTGATTAAGTGAAATGTTGCTCCGTCATCGCTTGATTTATAAAATCCTCCGTTGTCCGGTGCAAAATAAAAAACGTGAGGATTATTCTGATCCATTTCAAGCGGTTGTCCGTAGCTTGTAAAATTCTGACTGATAACCTCTGTCCATGACTGTCCGTAATTTGTTGTTCTATAAACTTTATCCGGACCTGACTCTGTAGCAATAAGCCAGATATTTGTATCAAGAGGACTTACATAGAATGAGTGTGGCGTATTTCCTGAAGGTGTTTGAGTTCCAATTGGAGTCCATGTTTCTCCCTTATTGCCGCTTCTGTAAACCTGATTTCCGAAAGCTTGGAATACAACGTTTCTGTCAGTAGGATGGAGACAGATGTTGTTCCCCAGAAAACTTCCGGATGCTCCGGGCTTTGCTTCCCATGTATATGAGACAGATGTTCCGGATGGCATCGTCCAGCTCATTCCGCTGTTAGTGGTTCTGATGACAGCATTATTAAGGCTGCTTACTGCAAAACCTTTACCTCCGGCATACACAATATCTACGAGGTTTGCAAGCATCGGATTTTTTTCAAAGTTAAGGAAGTCAACGCTTGAGTTATTATTGTTTCTTATAAAACCGCCGCCTCCGCATACGTGAACGTCAGTGATAGAGGAGCCGCTAATTGATCTTATGTCACTTCTAATTCGGGTCCCAATTTGAGTCCACGATCCGCTGGTGGTTTTGGTGAACAAAGTTCCCCATTCGCCGCAGACGGCAATACCGTCGCTGAAATATTTTGCATCAAGTAAATTTCTGGTAGTGGAAAGAGCAGCAGGAGTCCACGAAGTCCCGCCGTTATCAGTAACGTAAACTGTTCCATTATCACCCGCTACTATTCCGTTCATTGCATCTTTAAAACTTATTGCATTCAATCTCACATTTGCTATTCCTGAATTTGAAGGCGTCCATGTTGCTCCGCCGTTAGCCGTAGTCATTATGACGCCGTTATCACCGCAGAGATATCCAACATTTCCATTGACGAAATAAATAGAGTTAACGGAAGTACTTACACCTGAAGGATATGGAGTAAGTGATGTGGATGACGTTGATGATTTATATACAACTCCGTTTCCTGATGTAATCCAAACATCAGTACCGAAGATGTAAACGCTTTTGAAGTTAGTGCTGCCTGCAGTAGATTTGTTCCATGAGTCTCCGCCGTTTTGCGAACGAAGAATATTCCCGTTATCTCCGGCAGCTACAATATAAACTCCGTCGGAAGTATAAATGCTGTTGAGACCGTCAGCAAAAAGACTTGTGCGTCCTAAAACCAAAAAAGCCCCGATGAGGCTCAATAAATAAAATAATTTCTTCATTGATTTTTCAATTAGTATTATGGCGTGAATTAATGTAATGAAACTTAATTATATTAAAATTGATTAGCAATCAAGAAAAATTTTTGTATACACTTTCTGCGGATTATAGCTTATAATAAAATTTCAGTATCAAAGCTTTTTTCAAAATTGATTTCGTTTCCCGCTGCATTTTTTATGACTTATAATTGAAATTTTATTGGTTAATTTTAATTCAAACAACTAACTCCCCATGTTAAAAAGGTTAATATTAATATTTTTTGTAATTCTCTTTGTTATCCCCGAAGCAATTAATTCACAGCCATTCAATGCCCCGATAGTATTTGTCTCGAGGAATCATCAGCAAAACGGAAACATATTTTACCCTCAATCCGGACTTCTTCCGGGTATGGGTCCATTTTCAAGATTTACAGTGGTGGGAGGGAAACTGATGGTTCGTGATGAACAAGGGAACATACGAACACTTGTGGACAGTACCATGACTTTTGGCACAATCAACATTATTGATGTACAGCAACCGTGTGTTCACTGGAACGGCGAGAAAATCGTCTTTGCAGGGATTGAAGGAAGAGACAGCAGCTGGCGCATATATGAAATTAACAAAGCAGGCACACGAATTAAAAAAATTACATTTACAAACAGGAACATTGACCTTTCTCAATTCGGCGCTGCGGCATTTCGCTTTGAAAAATATGATGATTTAGATCCTGTCTATCTACCGGACGGTAAAATTGTTTTTGCATCAACGCGCTATCCGTGCCTCTCGCAGATAGGTCCTTATAATACGACTAACCTTTTTATTGTTGATACAACAGGTGCTAATCTTTTCAGAATCACTACGGAAAAAAACGGTGGCGAAAAACCTTCCATTGATCCTGAAAACGGGAGAATAGTGTATTCAAGATGGTGGCTCAATATTGATATGCCAAGCAACCTTTCGGGAACAGGATATACCAGAATTGATTCTCTGGCACTCACTACTGACATCGGAAATGTATGGCAGGTAAATACAATAAATCCTGACGGAGATATGCTTAAGATTTATGGAAGCGATCCGAGAACGAGGAAGTCAATATTCTCTTACAGACCGCGAGTAGGGCAGGGAGAATTGCTTCTTGGGACTTACGTTCCGTTTATATCAATGACATCTACCTCCGGCAGTCCGGGAATAAGATATTATCATAAGGGTTTTGGCGAAGCTCATACCGTGATTGGAGTTGATAGTACTACACCATTATATATACATAATCCTCCCTCGACAGGGACGATGATGCCACCTTATGCGACAGATCCGTTGCCTCTGCCTGACGGAAGAATCTTGTTCTCTTATGCAAATTCCGTCATTCATCAGGATTACGGAATTTATGTCTGCAATCTTAACGGGACAGGACTGACACCGGTTGTTGATTTTCCGGGCACACTTGAGTTGAATGCGGAAGTCTTTGGACCTCGACCAACTCCGCCAGTTGTTTTTTATCTGCCGGCGTTTGACACAAATCAGGTTCCGCCAACGAGTGACCCTAACACTTTCTATCAAGGAGGACTGTTCAGATTTGATTGTGTAAATGTTTTTTCAAATGCTCCTGTGGATGCTCCGATTGGCAACGCTCCTCCGATAAAGAAAAATGCGCGGTTCAAATTTTTTGTGAATTTTCAAAGACAGAATCCAAATGGACAGGACAATCCGATTTTGTTCAGGGAAATTAATCTTGATCGTTCGGGAAAAATTGCAGAGGGAGATATTCCGGCAAATATAAATTTGTTTGAACAGTTGGTTGACAGCAACGGAAATGTTGTTCAGAACAGGGAAGGACACGTGGCTCACGTTCCCGGTATGAATTTTGGAAATGACGGCTCGGGGACGAAGTGTGTGGGCTGTCATGCCGGACATACTTTGATTACTGTTCCCCCTAACCTTACCGAAGGTGCTTTTACAAATGTTTCCACATCAGCAGAAGTCAGTGAAAGCAGTTTCAGGAATGATCATTACAAGGGAATAAAAGTTACTGACAGATTGGCGCACAACCCTGATCAATCCGTAAACTGGGTTGCCAATGGCAGTGTGAATGAATATGTCGTTCTCAAATGGGAAATTCCTATAGATGTGAGGAGATTTGTATTGTATGATATCATTCCTAATGCGAATAATAATACCAACGTTCATGTAACTGATTGCGAAATGTTTTTATACTATCGCGGAAAAGAAGTAATGCACATTCCTTCAACCGGACCTCTGAACACACAAGGGCTTACTGTACCTGTAAGTCCTATAACAACAATTGACAGCGCAAAAGTATTGGTGAAGTCTTTCACAGGACTTATAAATAATATTTCATCAGCAGGACTGGCTGAAGTCGAGACCAACGCAAGAATTAGTATAATAGATTTGATGAGTGTAGGTACTCCGGTAACAACAAGATTTGATTATGAACTTAAGCAGAATTATCCCAATCCTTTCAATCCTTCAACGCTGATAAGATTTACTCTTGCTAAGTCTCAAAATGTTAAGCTCGAAGTTTTCGATGTTACGGGAAGAAGTATTGCGACATTGATAAACGGAAGGATGGATGACGGAGTGACTTCAATTCCATTTCATGCAGACAATCTTCCGTCAGGTGTTTATTTCTACAAACTCACAGCGAGAGATTTTTCTGCAACAAAGAAGATGGTAATAGTCCGATGAGCTTATTTTAATTTGATCATAATGCGGTAATGACGGGGCAATAAGAAGCAGGAGACATTAAATGAGTTATAGAATTTTAGAAATCAGTTCATAAAAAAAAGCAGCGCCAGAATAAAGACTTCTGACGCCACAAGGGGAAGCAACTTTTTTCAATTTCACATTATACTTCTCTGTCTCTTATTTGCTATCCTGTCCTGTCATTTTCTTGGGATCCAAAATGTCTTTTATCTGATCTTCTGTCAAAAGCTTTTTCTCGCGAACGAGTTCCAGAATTCCTTTTCCTGTGCTCAAGGCTTCTTTTGCAAGCTCGCTTGCTTTATCGTAACCAAGCACGGGATTAAGAGCAGTAACAATTCCAACACTCTTTTCAATATATTCCTCGAGTGTCTTTTTATTTGCGGTTATTCCGTCCACACATTTTTCCCTGAAAGCAAGCATGGTATTTGTCAGAAGTTTTTGTGATTCAAGTATTGAGGACAGTGCCAATGGCTCATAAGCGTTGAGCTGAAGCTGTCCTGATTTTGCTGCAAGTGTAACTGCAAAGTCATTTGCCATTACACGAAACGCAACCAGATTAACCAGTTCAGGCATTACCGGGTTTACTTTACCCGGCATGATAGACGATCCGGGTTGAAGAGCAGGAAGGTCTATTTCATTTAGTGCAGTTCTTGGACCTGACTCAAGAAGAATCAGATCGCTTGCAATCTTTGAAAGCCTTACAGCAAGAGCATTCAGTGCACCGGAGTAATAAACAAATGATGATAGATCGGAGGTTGCAGCAATCAGGTCTTTGGCAGGGACAATTTTTTTCCCTGTCAGCTCCGACAGATGTTTTGCAGTATTTTCAACAAAATGAGGTTCGGCATTAAGCTTCGTTCCAATGGCAGTACCGCCCATGTTTATTACATAGAGTTCACTCTCTGCCTGCTTAAGTTCATCAATGGATTCTTTCAGTTGTGATGCAAAAGCATTGAATTCTTGTCCAAGTGTCATTGGTACGGCATCCTGCATTTCGGTTCTTCCCATTTTCAGAATGTCTTCAAACTCTTTTCCTTTTGATTCCAATGCCTTAACAAGTGAATCAAGTGCAGGAGTGAGTTTTTCATTCATCAGTATCATTGCGATCTTGAGAGATGTGGGGTAAGAGTCATTGGTTGACTGGGACATGTTAAGGTGATCATGCGGTTCTACAAAATGGTAATCACCCTTCGGGTGTCCGCTGACAACGCATGCAATGTTTGCAAGCACCTCATTCACATTCATGTTTGCAGAAGTTCCTGCTCCGCCCTGAAATAAATCAACCACAAACTGGTCATGATACTTTCCGTCAAGTACTTCCTTGCATGCTTTCTCGACTGCATTCAGAACAGAATCAGGAATAGCACCTGCATCATGGTTAGCGCGAATGGCTGCCAGTTTAACGAGAACAAAAGCATTTACAAGATCAGGATAATCCTGGGTGGTAACTCCGCTGATTTGAAAATTTTCCAGAGCCCTTGCTGTTTGGACGCCATAGAAAGCATCATTTGGAATTTGTTTTTCACCCAATAGATCTTTCTCGGTTCTGGTACCACCCTGAATATTTTGAGTTTGAGAATTCTTGGTTATAGTACCCGATGTTTTTTCGTTCTTTATTTCATCTTGCTTTTTTCCACAAGAAGACAAGAGCAACGCGAAAATTGCCAATTTAAAAATTGTCCGGCTTACGAATCTGCTTTTTTTGAACATGGCTTCATTTTAAAGTTTTATTTGCTGATCAAATTTTTATTGAAATCAGAAATCAATAATTATCAAAATATTGCTGGATATGAATTGGGTCATCTGTTTTCATGAGAGCAAGTCTCAAAAGTACTCTTGCTTTAGATGGTCTCAATTCATAGGAGGCAACAAATCCAAGCTGGTCATCATTAAGTTCAACATTCCTGTCAACAAAGCCTGTGAATACACGCGCAGCACGCACAACAACAACTCCTTTGGTTCTTGCATATTCAAGAGCTGAAACGCATGCATCAGGCATGTTGCCGTTTCCTAAACCTTCAGTTACGATACCCTTTGCACCGAGATCAACCGCAGCTTTGATAAGATCTCCGGGAGCATCTTCGTATATTGCAATGATGTCCACTCTTGGGAGAACTGTATTTGTATCAACGTTGAACTCTGTATCAAAAGTATTCTTTTTATGTGGCAGATCAATAAAGTTGCACTTTCCATAGTTAACTGTTCCAATAGATCCAACAAGAGGAGAAACAAATGTTTCAACTGCTGTTGTGCTGGTCTTTACTACTTCGCGTGCGGAGTGGATTCTGTCATTGGCAACAACCATCACACCGCGACCCCATGCATCTTTGTTTCCGGCGACGGCAACTGCGTTATAAATATTCAATGGACCGTCGGCGCTAAGAGCTGTGGATGGACGCATTGAAGCTGTTAAGACTACCGGTTTTCTTGAATGTATGACGAGTGTCAGGAAATAGGCAGTTTCTTCCATAGTATCTGTTCCATGTGTTATGACAACACCGTCAACATCGTTGCGAGCTAACAACGCATTAATAGTTTGTGCAAGTTTTAACCAGACCTTATCGCTCATATTCTGACTGCCGATATTGGATATTTGTTCGCCCGTAACGTTTGCAATATCCTTCAATTGCGGCACGGCGTTAATCAAAACATCCACTCCAACCTGACCGGACTGATAGCCGGACTGTACATTGGTTTCCGCAGATCCCGCAATAGTTCCTCCGGTCGCCAGAATGACAATGTTTGGTTTTTGTGCATTGGCAGCTACCGAGAAGACGATGATAAAAATTACTCCAATTAGTTTTCTCATAATTTGTTGTGATTTAAATTATTTGATTAAGTTCAATTTGGTAATGTTAATTTTTTTAGAAAATAAACATTAGTCTGCTTTGGAAGAATTGAGTTGTTCCAAGTAAATTAAATCTGTTGAGTTTTCCATATCCATAGACAAGTTCCATCCTTACGTTATTGGACATGTACCAATTCAGCATCGGAGTGATTCTCCACATTTTACCTCCTTTGAGGTTGCCACCGTTAAGATCGTGTGTAGAATACTGAAGTACAATTTCAATTGCACCTGCGCCTCCGGAGAAAACAGAATTTTCAACCGGAACAAATCCGTAAATATTACTTACGGTTGTGTAAGGATGTACCTGACCGGTAATTATATAATTTGCAAAAACGGCGCCCCCCTTGAAACCGGGATTGTCTGCTTCCGCGGAACTGAATTTATTATAATATGCTTCGGAGCCTATCATCAGTGAACCATAGCTAAAATATAATTCACATCCCAGCATATTGCCATGATCAGCTTTAAAAATTGGTGTCTCGATAAAGTATGGAAAAGTATTTGCTTCAGGCCTCGACCTCAACTGGATTTTTCCGTTCTCGGGTCTTCCATAACTGTAATTCACACCCAAATGAACGAGTACATTTTTCTTTGAATCATAATACGGCATCCAGCCAAACCTTATTGCTCCAATTCCGGAATACGACGAGAATGTTTGTTTGTATGAAATCAAATCCGTATATGCGCCTGCATTCCAGAATATGCGCTGCTTTGGCAGATATCCCATCCATTTTATTCCGTCTGCAAGTAGTTGAACCATATCAAGCGCCATCATTCTTTCAATGCCCCAGCCCGCATAACCATTCATAACTTTATTCAAAGACGTTCCCACTTTTGTCCTCCCTACAAACAAATAACCTGCAATTTCAGGAACTCCTATTGTCAGACCTGTTTCACGAATGAACCATGATCCCTTATTGCCGTCATACATTATTCCCGTCTTCCAAGTGAGGAATCTCTTTGTCTTTATTTTACCGGATAAAAGAAATCGAAAGTCTCTTATTGCGACTTCCGGAATCAGACGAATCTGCTGACGGCTCGCGCTATCCTGAAGGAAGGATGCATAGTCTACCAGCATTCCTCCACCAATTTTCAGAGTGGTAAAATCATTCTCCAGTTCATACCAATGTTTTGTTTTTAAAACTGTGTCAACCTTGTTTACATTCATTGTTGAACCTTCCGTACCATCGGGAACAACTACTTCCGTGGAATCTGCGCAAACTGAAATTACTGGGAACAAAAGTATTATTGATACCGAGCAATAAATCAAAACACATAATTTCAGGGAATTCAATTTCTCAAAACTTGATAAACGAGACACCAATAATTTTATTTAATAAAACAAAAATAACTTCTCAAAATTACCAGGTAAACATTTTCGAGAAATTATATTTGAATGAGAACTGTACGCGTGTATCATTTGATTTAAATCCGCTCTTGTCTTCTCTTTCTCCCCATTGATATTCAACGGCTGTCATCACATTGTTCACAGGATAGTACATAAAATTTGCTATTGCATACTGACCTCTTTTAAATGCATCTGCTGTTTGTCCGTTGGAGTTATCAATATCAATCATTGAATACCCTACAGAGCTGCTGAACTTTGAATTCCATTGATGATCAACAAAGCCAACCAATCCGAGTACTGGTAATGCAACTCCTTTAATGGGTCTGTGACTTGTTTTGCCCGAGAAACTTGTATCAACACCAACATCCGCAGGAGCATCATTCATATAGTTTTCTACGCCTTCTCCATAAAGTGCCTGAAGTCTGATCACAGTTGATTTACCTGCTTTAATGTTTGAACTAAGATTTCCGCCCCAGCCTACTGCGCTTCCGTCGAGAGATAGAGTGTCGGCTCTTGTATCGCGCCATTTCATACTTCTGACTATTCCTGCTAATTCAACGTATCCCCAGTTGCCTCCATATCTGTATTCGGCAGAAAAGTCCGGAAGGTAGAATTGCGGTTTCACATCCTGAAGTTCGATCCGGCCCGCATAAATGCCTCCGTCACCGCTTGCACCCGGTCGTTCGAGAGCAAATGTAAGTTTTGTATTATCTTTCTTAATAGGCATGTAACGAACCTGAATATTTCTGAAGAATGCCATTCCCGGAGGTCCCCAGTATTCAACAGTATTCGGGAATACATCAATATCCATGAATGGACTCCAGTATTGACCGGCTCCGAACTTTCCAAGTTCACCATAAGCATGACGCAGTCTTAATGTTGTCTGACCTGCGTCAACTCCTACGCCGAACAATTCAAATTCAAACTGTGTGAACAAATTACCTAATGATGTTGGAGTATTGGATTTTACTCCGAAACGTGTTTGTCTTACGCTCCAATATGTCTTTCCATCCGGTGCATACTGACCCTTGAAACTTGGAAGTTTTGTAACTCTCAATACATCAAACCAACTTGGGTCGGATGCCTTGAATTCATAGCCGGCATCTGCCATAATAAATCCGTACACTTCAAGCGAGGACTTATCTTGACCAAAACCGGGTATTGAAATAACTGACAGGACAACAAAGAGTAACGCTTTGATTCCGAATCTGGTAATGAGTTTCATTTGATTTTTTTTTTGTTTATAAAAATAAATTTTAAATATAAATTGTGACCTTTGGTACAGAAATTCTGATTTGTGGATAAATCATTTAATGTCATTTAGTAATGTCATTCGCAATGATTTTTCTAAAAATCCCAAATGTTTAAACTATCAATCTTTAGAACTCCTAATATCAATAATGTCAAACAATGTGAAAAATATGTAATTCTTAACTATTTTCATAAGGAAAGATTTCATTAACTTACTTATTGGTTTAGTCATAATGCATTAATTTCCTGACTGAATATCTAATTTGTATTTTGCATCTTACTTACTGACGCAAAAAATTGAATGGGAAACAGAAAAAGTAAAAAAATCAAATTCTTCGAGATATACAACGTGATTTCTGATACAGAGAAATCCGAATTTCATTCATTCTTGGCTATTCATTCACCGGGAAAATTCCCGGTTCCAAAACCGGTGATTGAAAATCTTACTAAACCCGGATTTCCAGAACTTCTGCAAGCAACATACAATCATCAGACTCTGTGGAACATCTGCTCTGAACTTACGAAATCAATTGAACAATTTCTTGCTCTTAAAGAATTAATGTCTGATACTGCAACTACTGGAAAATTATTTTTGGATCAAGCCGCAAAGAGAAATTTAAAAAAAATTACTTTGCTGGGTTACAAGTTAAGATTAAAGAAGCTCCATAACGGTGGAATTGGAATAGAAACAGCGAAACAAATAGCTAATCTATCTAATGACCTTTGCAATCTCTGCTTTGCTACTGATAATCCCGAGTTGAAAGAGACATTGAAGATTTATTGGAATTACAAATTCATATCGCTTGCATTGGAATCAGTAAGAGAAAAAATTAATATGGTAACAGCCGAGGGTGTTGGTCTTAAAAGTGAAAAATTGATTGCGGAGAATATTTATCGAAGTATAAACTTGAGTCAGACATTGAGTGCAATAAAGGAAGAATATCCCGATTATCATGTACTGTTGAGGATATATATTGACATTGAAACACTTTTGAAAAACGGATTTGATTCGGAATTATATTTCAATGTGAAGAAATCCTTTTATAGGATTCTGAAAAAGTTATCAACAGCCGGCAAGATTGACTTATGTCAGTTATTTGTAAACTGCCTTACTCTCTTTAGCGGTTCAGGGAAAATAAATTTAAAGGCAGAAGTTTTTGAATTTCTTAAACTTCAATTTTCAGTCAGTACGCCATCGGATTATGAAGAAAATATGATTGGTGGTACTCATTTCAGGGAGGTTGCAATGACTGCAGTGAATGTTGGCGAGGTAAAGTGGGCAGAAGAATTTCTTGAAAAAAATGTTCCTTACCTTCCGGCGGATATAAGAGAGAATGAACTCAATACTATGAAATCTTATATTGAGTTTCACAAAGGAAATTTTGAAGAGGCGATAAGGACTGCCGGGAGATTGAAAAAAAAATCGTATGTCGGATACTACGATTACTATACAATTTCCATTCGTTCAAATTTTGAACTTGAAAGATTTGAGGAATGCATCGTGCTGCTGGAAAAATTTAATGACTATCTTAGGAAAAACAGAAATATTCCGGTACTCTTTGCCGAAAGTTCAAAACGTTTCGTGAGGAATGTTCGCAGACTTGTGAACTATAAATTTAAGTCAGGTAAGAAATATCTTGACGAAATTGAATTTGAACTCAATTCAGAAAGAAACGGCGATGTGAACGGAAACAACTGGATAAAAAATAAATTAGAGGAACTATCTTCATAGCCGTATTTTTTCACTACTACAAACTCTGACTGATGTTCAGAAGATTATGGAAGACTTTAGCGGTATTTGTTTTTCCTCTTTTATATCTATACACCTTTCCAATTAATAGGATTGTCTCTTATATATTTTGAAATTCTGTTGAACTCTTCTTCATTTCTCACGACATGATCATGGAATCTTTCCTGCCACCCAAAGTCTTCTATTACAATGTCAAGAGACTGCTTCCTGTTAATCAATTTGGTTACCGCGGATTTGAATGAACCGACTATAGTTGACAATGTGCTCTTTGAAGATGGCAGATGTAAATTGGAAGGCTTGTTGATTGTAATGATTCCATGAACATGATTTGGCATTATTACGTATTCACCCAATTCGACAAACATAAAATGATCCGGTATTTCTTTCCAGCATTGATCTGCAATCTTCCCTGCATCACAATGGTTCATTTTTCCATTGATTACCGCTCCAAAAAAATGTCGTTTGTGCTTCGTACAAATTGTTACAAAATAAGAACCATTCGAACCGTAATCCCAATCCTTCAGCCTTGCAGATTCAATTCTATATTTCCCATTGAATTTTGCCACGATCGAAATTACAGATTCCATTGACATATTTCAAAATGCATTATGTTTGAATTGCGAAATTTTCATTGGATGTGCCAAAATGGTTTTATGACGAAATTGAAATTCGTTTTGTGTCGAAATGATTTCCGTATTTCCGTATTTCGCATTTCCGTATTTCCGTATTTCGCATTTCCGCATTTCCGCATTTCCGCATTTCCGTATTTCCGCATTTCCGTATTTCCGTATTTCCGTATTCCGTATTTCCGTATTCCGTATTTCCGTATTCCGTATTTCCGTATTTCCGTATTCCGTATTTCCGTATTTCCGTATTCCGTATTTCCGTATTCCGTATTTCCGTATTCCGTATTTCCGTATTTCCGCATTTCGTAGAGACGCGGCATGCCGCGTCTCTACGTTTCGTTAATCGTTAATCGTTAATCGTTAATCGTTAATCGTTAATCGTTAATCGTTAATCGTTAATCGTTAATCGTTAA
>JBDHXH010000039.1:0-24151 GCA_039810605.1 Ignavibacteria bacterium
ATTGTGTTTTTTGAGGATTTCTACAGGCTAATAGCCTGTGCTACGATTAAATCCTTGCTTTTGGGACAGCCCCGGAGGTGTTTTAGGCTGCAAGATTCCAAATCAGCTGTAATAGTCCTGAAGACTCTTTACTTCATTGATGCCATCTTTTATTCCCGAGATTCCTTCGGCAAATGAAGAAGCTGCAGACAGAGTAGTAATGAACGGAATTCTGTTCTGTACAGCAGCCCATCCGATGGCATATTCGTCAAATCGGGATTCTGATCCTAGCGGAGTGTTTATGACAATTTGTATATTTCCGTTTTTTATTCTATCAACTATGTTTGGTCTTCCCTCGTTAACCTTAAACACCATCTCCGATTCAATACCGTTTGCGTTGAGAAATTTTGATGTGCCTGCAGTTGCGACAATACCAAATCCAAGTTCTTTATACTTCCTGATTATTTCAATCGTCTTGTCCTTCTTGTCGTTTTCATTGACACTGATGAAGACATTTCCCGACGTGGGAACTTTTGATCCTGTTGATTCCTGCGCCTTGGCAATTGCCTCTCCGAATGATTTCCCGATCCCCATTACTTCACCTGTTGATCTCATCTCCGGTCCAAGAAACATTTTTACTCTGGGAAATTTCTGAAAAGGGAATATGGATTCTTTGACTCCGATGTAACTTATCTCGTCAAATTTCTTCAGTTTAAATTCTTTCAACTTCCTGCCGGCAATTACTTTTGCGGCAATTGTAACAACAGGAACGCCGGTGGTTTTGCTAACGAAGGGTATCGTTCTCGATGCACGCGGATTTGCTTCAAGCACATATACGACTTTTTCCCTTATGGCAAATTGAATATTAATCAGTCCTTTTACCTTCAGAGCCAGTGCGATTTTTTTTGTGTAATCAATTATCTGTTTCAGATTTTTCTTGTTGACCGAAAACGGCGGAAGGATTGAAGTACTGTCTCCGGAGTGAATTCCGGCCTCTTCTATATGCTGCATTATTCCTGCAATGTAAACATCATGTCCGTCGCTTATCGCATCCACATCTATCTCGCGCGCTTCTTCAAGAAATTTATCAATCAAAACATCATGCTCGTTTGATATATCATATTCTTCTCTGAAGAACTTGTCAACCTGCTCGTCATCATATACAATTTGCATCGCCCTTCCTCCAAGCACATAAGAAGGTCTCATCAGAACAGGGTAACCTATTTTCTTTGCAATCTTCCCGGCATCTTCTGCATTCTTTGAGGTTCCATATTCCGGTTTTGGAATTTTCAATCTGTCAAGCAGCTTCCCGAATTTTTTTCTGTCCTCTGCAATGTCAATGCTTTCAGATGAAGTGCCAAGGATTTTCAGTCCGTGTTTTTCAAGATACTTTGAAATCTTAAGCGGTGTCTGACCTCCGAAGCTGACGATTACTCCCTTCAGATTTTTCTCATAGCGCGAAATATTGAGAACGTCTTCAGCAGTGAGCGGTTCAAAAAATAATTTGTCCGTTATGTCATAATCGGTAGAGACTGTTTCAGGATTGCAATTGATCATGATAGTCTCATATCCTTCTTCTCTCAAAGCCTTTACGCACCTCACGCAGCAATAGTCAAATTCAATTCCCTGACCTATTCTGTTAGGACCGCCTCCGAGAATGATTATTTTTTCCCTGTCGGAAGAGATGTTTTCATTTGTCTGTTCATAGCAGGAATAATGATATGGAGTATGTGATTCAAATTCAGCAGCGCACGTATCCACAGTTTTGTAGACAGGAAAAATTTTATTTGAATATCTGAATTTACGAATTTTGTTTTCGCTGGTTTGGAGAATCTCGGCAAGTTGTTTGTCGGAGAATCCTGATTTTTTTGCCTCGAGAAATTTTTCAGGCGTGAGCTTTTTCATGATTTAAAAACAGAGTGACTTTAACTTACTTAATTTTATTTAAGTCGCAAATATTCTTTCAGGTAGTTTCATAAAAAAAGCTCACTGCAAAAAAGGTGCAATGAGCTCTTTAGAATCATAAAATTATTTTCTTCATTCACTTTCGGCAAATATTTTCTCTCCGATAACAAATCCCTGCTTTCCTACGGCATCATAATCCAGACCGCTAAGCTCCGTAACAGTTGAGCAAAGTTCAACAAACACTTCCTCTGAATTTTCAAATTTAAAATCATGTCCCATCCCTTTTGCAATTAATGAGAGGATTTTCCAACCCGGTCTGCAGTTGTATTTTGTCCCGTGAGTCCATCTATCATTCATTGCGCCGAATTTGTCGAGTCTTGAAACGGCAAATTCACCGACGAGCCTTTCCTGTTCCGCAGTTGTCAACGCAGGTCTCAATCTCTGAATCCGATTTTGAAAATTTACAAAAGTCCCGTTAATCTCCGCATAAGTTGAAAGCGGAAGTATAACATTGGCAAGGTCCAAATACTTGTCTGTGTAAGATACCAGATGAATATCAGTTTCAATATTCTTTCTCAATGTATCTGAACCCGGGAATCTGCTCATGTCGTCATTCATTACCACAAGCAGCCTGACCTTTCCTGAATTCAAAGCAATTACATCTTCGCTCGTATAACTTCTTATTCCAAGGAGTTTCATCCCCGCTGTATTTGGTGTCTTATCTGATTTCCTTAAGATATCGTCACCGAAATTTTCGTCAATCTGCGGCATGTAAAAAATCCTGTCGCTGCCAAAAACTTCCTTCGCAAATTTTTTCAGAGCGTAATTATCTTCGAGTGTGGAAAACGGTGATGCGATAAAAACCATATCCGAAGGTTCAAAATTACGGATATGGGATATTGCTTTTGAAATTGCCTCATCCCAGTTGACATCAATCATCTCCTCGTTTTCAACTGAACTTTCTTCCAGTCTTATCCTCGGTGATTTGATTCTTAAATTTTCATCGTTGACATTCTTTATTGTCTCAAGCCTTCCCCAGTCACATAGCCAGTATGAATTTACATTCAGATTCTCTCTTGGTTCAATTCTTAGAATCTTATTATTCCTCACACCCATAATTGAATTGCAGCCTCTCGAACATCCCGGGCAAACAGTGTCAGTAAAAGACATCTCCCATACTCTTGATTTGAAACGAAACTCTCTTGATGTGAGCGCACCTACGGGACAGATCTCAATTACATTCATGGAATATGGATTGTCAAGCTCCTCTCCCGGAAATGTTTCTATCGTTACTCTGTCGCCTCGCTGAACAAAAGTCAGTTCAGGATCCTTTGCAATCTCTTCACAAAATCTGATGCACCTCGAACAGCTTATACAACGTTCCTGGTCAAACATTACATTTGGACCAAGAGCGATTCGTTTATCTTTGTGAACCTTCTCCTCATCAAATCTTGAAATCCCAACTCCGAATGAGTATGCATAATCCTGAAGTTTACATTCGCCGGCTTCGTCACAGATTGGGCAATCAAGCGGATGATTTATAAGGAGAAACTCCATCACGGCATTTTGAGCGTGAATTGTTTTTTCAGATTTTGTGTGAACCACCATTCCATCCGTTGCAGGTGTTGCGCATGCAATCGTAAGCTTCGGCATTTTTTCGACTTCCACAAGACAGATTCTGCAATTTCCTGCAACTGTCAATCCGGGATGCCAGCAAAAACGCGGTATGTATATTCCGGCATCAATCGCCGCCTGTATGATTGTCTGACCTTGTTTGAATTCAACTTCTCTGCCGTCTATGATTAACTTTGGCATCAGGTATGATAATTTTTTGATATCAAGTTACTATGATTTTTTGCTTTTATCAATTCAGTTTGCGAAAGCCCTGTAACTGCTTACATGACCTTGCATCCTTATTGCGGTGATTGAGAATTCTCAAATGTTTATAATTGTTATACAAAACAATTTACTCATTTGAATAAATGAATACAAAAAAAGTGCTGCTTATTTCTTCCGATCCGCAACTTGTCGAAATCATACGAATATCTGCGCTGACGCTTACAAAACTAAACTGCCAGGTTGACCTTGTTGTCACAGACAGCAAAGAAGTCGCCCTTCAAAATTCGGAGAAAGCTGATATGAACATGGTAATTATCGGCAATGATGAAAATACGGACACAATAAATCTGATCAGGTCTATTCGCAATGGTAAGTTTTCCAAATCAAAGAAAATTATACTTATACATGAAAATGAAATTGACAAATCGGCATACTTCAATGCGGGTTGCGACAGCATTATGCGCATGAGTGAATTTTCGAAAGCTGTAAATAATATTCTTGTCTTTTGAATTCAGATGACTTCGGGGGTCGTGAATCGGGAATCGTGAGTCGTGAGTCGTAAGTCGGGAATCGTGAATCGTGAGTCGGGAATCGTGAATCGTGAATCGGGAATCGTGAATCGTGAGTCGTGAATCGTCAGACGGTTACTTCAAATGACTTCAAAGAAAATCAGTCGGATATGTGATTGAGTCAAAGGGCAAACGCAAGAAACTAAACTACACCGGTGAAGTTGAATTCGTAACAGCATCATGAAAAAATCTTTTTGAATATTTTTAAAAGAAGCGTGAAAATCAGAGTCAACACATTCGCTATGTTGCTAATCATCTGTCTGAATGCAGACAGGATCAATTCGCAAACGGTCTCCGGTAAATGGAAATTTGGCGATAAGCCCGTATGGTCTGATGAGTTTGATTCCGGAAAAACACCGGACACAACCAAATGGAGAGCACAAACCGGCGGTGGCGGCTGGGGAAACAATGAAGTACAGTTTTACACAAAATCAGGAAATGCTCTGATTGAAAACGGTATGTTGAAAATAATTGCACGCAAAGAAAAAATGCATGGAAAGAATTTTACTTCGTCGAGAATAATTACGAAAAACAAAGCTGACTGGAAATACGGAAGATTTGAAATGCGGCTTAAACTTCCAAAGGGGCGCGGAACCTGGCCTGCCGTGTGGCTGCTCCCAAATGATTATTCAGAGAACAATGAGTCTTCATACTGCGAAATTGATTTGCTGGAGCATGTCGGGTATGATCCGCAAAACGTATATTTCTCGGTGCACTTTAAAGATAATTCAGATGACGGTGACCGAGCAACAGATTCCGCAAAAGTTAAGACTGCCGAAAGCGAATTTCATACTTACAGAATGGACTGGACACCTCATGGCATAAGAGGATTTGTAGATGATAAAAAGTACTTCGAGCTCTTGAGCAAGAAAGATAAGCGATACAAAAAACTAATGGGGAGAAAGTTTTTTCTCATTGTTAATCTTGCCGTCGGCGGTGACTGGGGAGGACATAAAGGAATCGACAAAAATATTTTTCCCGCTGTCATGGAAGTAGATTACGTGAGAGTTTATCCTTATTCGGGAAATTAGAATAGAAAATATTTTATGATAAGAGGTTTAAATTTTCTGCTGTCCCTTTTACTGTTGATTGCAATCAATCAGCGAGTGGTTTTTTGCCAGGGGAAGGATGAAGTCATTAAAGAAATCAAAGATAAAGTTGAAGACATTCATCTTGATACAAATTTGAAGAGTGTTACGCTGCAGAATGAAGAATTCCTTGACAACATGACAGATGGAGGAGGGGAGCTGACAGGATTTTATAAGAATGATATGATTTACAAAATTTATGAGAGTGTTGCGATTTCTTATGGTGTCTATGTTACAGAATTTTATTTTTGGAAGAACCAGTTGATTTATGTCAGAGACAGATTCAGCAAATATATTTTAGACAGCGCCAACTCTCTTGATTTCTCAAGGACTGAAACAGCATATCTTGGGCATTATTATTTTGACAAAGGTAAACTTATTCGTTCGGATGTCAAAGGCAAGGACAGGTTTGAGAATGAAGCAGAAGCAGCGTATAAATTTTTCCCGAAGGAGTCGGAAAAAAATATTGAGTTAATCCGGAAGAAGATAAAACACAATTGAAAACTTGAATAAGACTGCTGATTTTTTTATGTTGTAAATATATCAAACCTAATATTCGTCGAAGATCATAATGTATCCTATGAATAAACTTACTTAACTGCATGTCTCCTGTTTTTTTCATCATCTGTCTCGTTTTATATTTCACGATACTTCTTTCAATCTCCTGGTACACTTCACGCAATGCAGGCAGCAGCGCATATTATCTTGGAAACAAGCAATCGCCCTGGCTGATTGTCGCCTTCGGCATGATTGGAGATTCTCTTTCGGGAGTAACATTCATTTCAATTCCCGGAACAGTTGCAAAGGACCAGTTTTCATACATGCAGCTTGTGCTCGGCTATTTAGTGGGATACTTTATTATTGCAAAAGTATTATTGCCTCTATATTACAAACTAAAGCTTACTTCAATTTATTCATATCTCGGTGAAAGGTTCGGACCGTCTTCAGAAAAAACGGGATCTGCTTTTTTCCTTTTATCGAGACTCATAGGTGCCGCATTCAGGTTATATATATCGGCTGCTGTTCTGCAGATTTTTATTTTCAATCAATGGAACATTCCTTTCTGGCTGACAACAACGATTGTAATCGGACTGATATTGTTATACACATATCGCGGAGGGATAAAGACTCTTGTATGGACTGACTCTGTTCAGTCTGCATTCCTTTTAATGGGAGTTATATTATCCATCATTGTAATTTCAAAGGAACTCAATCTTAACTTCATTGACATGGTATCGGCAGTGAAGGATTCACCATATTCAAAAATTTTTTTCTGGGATTGGGCGGAGAAAAGTTTTTTCTTTAAACAATTTCTAAGCGGAGTTTTCATTGCAATCGTAATGACCGGTCTTGACCAGAACATGATGCAGAAAAATCTTAGCATGAGAACCTTACCCGAGGCGCAGAAAAATGTTTACACATTCAGCACGATAATAATTTTCGTCAATCTGTTTTTCGTTTCATTGGGTGCATTGCTGTACATTTATGCAGGCACAAAAGGAATTCAGATTCCGCAGAAGACAGACGAACTTTTTCCAATGCTTGCACTGAATTATCTCGGTACATTTGCCGCAATGGCTTTCATTCTCGGCATCACTGCAGCGACATTTTCAAGCGCCGATTCAGTGCTCACCACGCTTACGACTTCTTTCTGCATAGATATACTCAAAATCAAAAGCGACAAGGAAACTTCCCGTGATAAAAAAATCAGACACACTGTTCATATTGCGTTTGCTGTCTTATTGCTGTTTGTAATAATTATTTTCCGCGGTATCAACAATGATGCCGTAATAAACAGCGTGTTTAAAGTTGCAGGTTACACTTATGGTCCGCTGCTTGGACTGTTTGCATTCGGTTTATATACTAAGGTAAATGTCAGGGATAAGTTTGTTCCTCTTGTTTGCATTGCAGCGCCGGTAGCATCATATTTTATTGAATCTAATTCGACCAGACTCTTCAATGGTTACAAATTCGGATTCGAGCTGCTTCTGCTGAATGGCTTGTTGACATTCCTTGGATTGCTGCTTCTGAAGAAGAGCAAATCTTCAGATTAAATTTACTTATGTCAAAACCGGGTCACGATATTTCCGATAACTTAAAAAATTCAGCTAATTGATTTCAAAATTTTCTACTCCGGACACGAAAAAGCAAAGTCTTTCCTCCAGGTTCGTTTCAGGATGGCGGGATTTTCTGAAAGATTCATTTCATAGATACGAATTTTTCATCACGGTAGCATTACTCGTTGCAACAGTCTATTCATTCAGCAGATATCTTCTATATAACGAGACCAGGCACGGAGCTGTATTAGACGATCCCTTGCTGAAACTTTTCGACGCAGTCAATCTTAATCCTCTGATTTTTTTCATGATATATTCTTCGCTGCTGATAGGACTCGTTGCGTTCAGTTTTGATCCTTCGCTATTGATGACGGCATTTCAGACTTATGTGCTTATGGTTCTGTTCAGGATGCTTGCGATGTACCTTGTTCCGCTTGATCCTCCTTCGGGATGCATTGACCTTCAGGATCCGGTTGTGTTCATGATGGGAACGGGAAAGAAAATTGTAAAGGATTTGTTTTTCTCCGGACATACTTCAACGGCATTTATGCTATTTCAGGTTGCGAAAAATAAATTTCTCAAAACTTATTTCCTTGCAGCAACGATAATAGTTGGGGCTTCAGTGATTATACAAAAGGCGCATTACACTATTGATGTGTTTGCAGGAATAATTTTCTCTTTCGCATCCTATATCATCATTAAAAAAATTCACAAAAAATTTTACAAATTATAGTTCCGGAATCATGTTGAAACGTGAAAAATTTTCTTCGGGTGCAATGTGGGAAGACATTGCCGGATATAGCAGAGCAATAAAGATCGGAAACAGAATTCTTTTTTCCGGCACAACCTCAATCGAAGGCGAAGAAGTAATCGGAGAAAATGATTTTTACACGCAGACAATTGTAATATTGAGAAAGATTGAAAAGATACTTGAACAGGCAGGAGCAAGAATGGAAGATATAGTAAGAACGAGAATTTATGTTACCGATATTTCAAAATGGGAAGAAGTATCAAAGGCTCACCGGGAATGTTTCGGAAATATAAAGCCCGTAACTTCAATGGTGCAGGTCAGCGCACTGATAGATTCAAGGATGCTTGTAGAAATTGAGGCCGAAGCAATTGTTGAAAATTGAGATTGCCGATTCACGATTGCCGATTCACGATTGCCGACTCACGATTACCGATTCAACCGATTCACGATTATCATAGCAAAATTTAATTCCCATTATTAAGTTAAAAAAAACACAGGAGAAAAAAATATGCTGCCACCAATTAATTTTAAGAAATGGATTGAAGACAACCGGCATCTGATGAAGCCGCCAGTAGGAAATAAATGTGTTTATGACGGAGACTTCATCATCATGGTTGTAGGAGGACCCAATTCAAGGAAAGACTATCACTTCCAGGATGGTCCGGAATTCTTTTACCAATTGGAAGGAAACATTCAGGTAGGAATTGTCGAGGACGGAAAGGAAAATATTTACGAGATAAAAGAAGGTGAAATTTTTTATGTACCTCCCAAGACTCCGCATTCACCTCGCAGACCGGCGAATACAATCGGGTTGGTTGTAGAACGAAAGCGAACCGAAGATGAGCTCGACGGTTTCCAATGGTATTGCGAGAACTGCCATAAGAAACTTCACGAAAAGTTTTTCAAGCTCAACGACATTGTTTCGCAGCTTCCTCCATTGCTCAAGGAATTTTACGATTCAAAAGAGCTAAGAACCTGCAAGAGTTGCGGTGCAACTATGGAACCGCCTCCGTCAATCAAGAACTAGGATTCGAAATTGAAAATTGACATTCATACTCACATCCTCCCCGAAACCTGGCCCGACCTGAAAGAGAAATACGGCTACGGAGGCTGGATACAACTTGATCATTACAAACCATGTTGCGCGAAGATGATGCTCGACGGAAAATTTTTCCGTGAGATTCAGAGCAACTGCTGGGATCCGAATGCACGAATCAAAGATTGTGATCAAACTCATGTCAGTATTCAGGCATTATCAACGGTTCCCGTGATGTTCAGCTATTGGGCGAAACCGGATGATGCACTTGACCTTTCAAGAATTCTGAACGATCACATAGCATCAGTCGTTAATAATTTTCCCGACAGATTCGTCGGACTTGGTACGCTTCCAATGCAGTCACCCAAACTTGCGATCAAAGAAATGGAGCGGTGCATGAAAGAACTCAAACTCTCCGGAATCGAAATTGGCACACATGTTAACGACTGGAATCTCGACAATGAAAATCTCTTTGAAATTTTTGAAGCAGCGCAAGAGCTTGATGCCGCTGTGTTTATTCATCCTTGGGACATGATGGGAAAAGAGAAGATGCCGAAGTATTGGCTGCCCTGGCTTGTCGGAATGCCTGCTGAAACCTCGCTTGCCATTTGTTCAATGATATTCGGCGGAGTATTTGAAAGACTTAAAAAACTGAAAGTATGTTTTGCGCACGGTGGAGGATCATTTCCAATTACAGTAGGAAGAATCGAGCATGGATTTAATGTTCGTCCTGACCTGGTTGCGATTGACAATAAAACTAATCCAAGACATTATCTGGGCAAGTTTTATCTTGACTCACTCGTACATGACAATGACGCATTGAAATTTCTGACGGAACTTGTGGGAATTGAAAAAATAGTTCTCGGCTCGGATTATCCGTTCCCTCTCGGTGAGCATCATCCCGGGAAACTCATTGAACACTCGCGGGATTTTTCAGAGGAAGCAAAAGAAAGAATGCTGTGGAAGAATGCTGCCGAATTTCTCGGTATCAAAAATGACAAATGATTTACGAATCAAAAAGACTGATGGACCGATACGGACATTATCATAGTTTCTCAAACGGGTTGCTTGCCCACACGCTCACTTCAGGAATCATTCCTCTGTTATCCATCTCAAGCATAGATTTGATCGTGAATGCAATTTCATCGCTTGTAAGTTTGTTCGGCTTTTCTTCTCTTTCAATACGGGAAGGATTTCCGAAAGCAGTGGGAACCTCGCTTGGATTTACCTGCATTACACGAATGTTAAACGGACGAAGTTCTGCTTGCCAGCATTCAGTCATACTCCTCAAAGCAAATTTTGAAGAAGAGTAAATTGAACCTCTTGCATATCCCTTCAGAGCTGCAGTTGAGGCAATGTTAATTATATTGCCGGAGTTTTGCTTCTTGAAAATTCTAACCGCATGTTTAGCCATCATTGCAGCTCCAAATACATTTACGGAATAGACACGAAAAAATGCGTCGAGTGTCAATTCCTCAACATTCATTGATTCGCCAATGCCGGCATTATTAATAAGACAATCAAGTCCTCCGAATTTTTCCAGAAAGACTTTGTAAGACATTTCTATTTCCGCTTCATTTGAAACATCTGCATGAATTGCAAATGCACCAATTTCACCGGCGACTTTTTCAAGCTTCTTTTTATCCCTTCCGGTTATTCCTACATTTGCACCGCAGCTTGAGAGCAATGATGCTGTTGCTTTGCCGATTCCGGAATTTCCACCGGTGATAAGAATTTTTGATCCTTCAATTTTCATGATATTAGTTGTTGAAGTTTGTTAGATTAATATGATTTGTAAAGTTCGCGATGTTTATAAGGTTAATAAAGTCCATTCATTTCACTCAAGCAGAATAGATATTAATTGATATTTATTGATATTAATTATCCCGAATAATTTAGTTTGATGTTTTTGTTTTGAATGAACAGGGAAATGTCAAGTTATCGAAAGAGAATCGGCAATATTCACGAATCCAATACAGATCAGAATCGCACTTAAATATGGATCAGCAATCAAATTTTTGAAGGAAGCATCTCGAGCTCCCGAATGCTTGAGAAACATCATATTATCGAAAAGCAAACGACGCACCAGGGTCAAAACCGTTTAAAACGGTTTTGACCTCGCCAATATTTACGACTCCAATACTGATTGTGATCCCTCATGGTATAGCTCTGCAATCCAATTTTAATTTCTAATTACGAATGCTTTAATTAACTTTGTCTCAATCTTCAATCTAATGAACGAATTCCAAAAAATATTTTCGAATAAAATTGTTCTCGCTCCGATGGAAGACGTGTCCGAACCGCCTTTCAGGCTCATTTGCAGAAGGCTTGGCGCTGATATAGTTTACACGGAATTCATTTCATCGGAAGGATTGATCCGCGATGCCCGCAAAGCTCGTGCAAAACTTTTTTTTTATGAGGAAGAAAGACCTGTTGCCATTCAGATTTTCGGTGGTAATGAAGATGTTCTCGCCGATGCTGCTGAAATTTCCGGAAGTGTTAAACCTGACTTCATTGATATCAACTGCGGATGCTGGGTTAAGGATGTTGCCATGCGCGGCGCAGGAGCAGGATTGCTTAAGGACATTCCGAAGATGAAACGCATCGCAGAATCAGTCATTGCAAAGGTCAATGTCCCTGTTACACTGAAGACGCGTCTTGGTTGGGATGAAAATTCAATTGTGATCGTCGAAGTTGCAAAGATCCTTGAGCAAATCGGCGTGCAGGCATTGACTGTGCATTGCCGCCTTCGTTCACAGGGAAATAAAGGCGATGCCGACTGGAACTGGGTAAAAACAATCAAAGACAGCGGTGTCCGGATTCCAATTATACTTAACGGCAATGTCAAAACCCCTGAAGATGTTAAATTTGTTTTCGAAAATTTTCAGCCCGATGCGGTGATGATAGGTCAGGCAGCAATTTCGAATCCATGGATATTCAGACAGTCGAAGTTCTTTCTCCAAAACGGTTATCATGAAGAAGAACCTTCGATCGAAGAAAGGATTGATGTGTGCAAAGAACATTTGCGACTGGCATGCGAACTCAAGGGCGAGTCTCTTGGTGTTCGTGAATTCAGAAAACATTATTCGGGATATTTGAGGAATCTTCCGGACATAAGCAGGTTCAGACTTGAACTGATGCAGTTTAATGATTTCAAATCCGTAGAAGCAAAACTGGATGAGTTTAAAGTGATGGGTTGTCTGTTAGGAACATCGTGAATCGTCAGTCGTGAATCGTGAGTCGTCAATCGTCAGTCGTCAATCGTGAGTCGTGAATCGTGAGTCGTCAATCGTGAGTCGTCAATCGGCAATCGTCAGTTGTCAATCGTACAAAGAATTTTCTATCAATATTTTTTTATATTATTTAATTCTTAATCCTTAATCAATAAAAATGGAAGCATTTGCCGGTTTACTGGTTGGTTTCGGAGGAATAGTAGGCTTCATATTCCTCATCATCATTATAAGATCATTCCGGGTTTTGAATGAATATGAACGAGGGGTCATATTTCGCCTCGGAAAATTTTCTGCAGTCAAAGGACCGGGACTCATCATCCTCATTCCCATTCTCGACAGAATGATTAAGATCAGCATGAGAACCATTGCGCTTGATGTTCCACCGCAGGATATAATCACAAAGGATAATGTTTCCGTTAAAGTTAATGCGGTAGTTTATTTCAGAGTAATAGATCCAAATAAAGCAATCATACAAGTAGAGGATTATATGTATGCCACTTCGCTGATCTCGCAGACTACTTTACGAACCGTTACGGGGCAAGGCGATCTGGATGACCTTCTTGCACATCGTGAACTTGTCAACAGCAAGCTCAAGGAGCTGATTGACCGCGAGACAGAACCTTGGGGAATCAAGGTTATGAATGTTGAATTGAAAAATGTTGATCTTCCGCAGGAGATGATACGCGCAATGTCCCGTCAGGCTGAAGCAGAAAGAGACAAGCGCGCGAAAATTATTAATTCCGAAGGCGAATATATGTCGGCGCAAAAACTTACCGAAGCAGCAGAAATTCTCGGAAGTCATCACAATGCGTTGCAACTGCGATATCTGCAGGTTATGACTGAAATTGCGGCAGAGAAAACTTCAACTTTGATAATTCCATTACCTATGGAGATAATGAAATATTTTACTTCAATGACAGAGAAGATCCAAAGAGAAAATGAATCATCGAAGAAATGATTAAACTTTTTTCCATTAACACAGTTTTGCTTTCGTTTCTGATTCCGTTTCTGCTTACAAAAAACATTTCTGTTCAGCTGCCGGAGGAAGAGCATGTCGGCTTTTCGGTCAGCAGTAAATGGATTCAGGACAAGCTTGCTTCTATGACTCTCCGCGAAAAGATTGCACAGATGATAATTTCAAATTCAGACGGCTACTCTCTTGACAAGAGTTCGAAGGAATATCAACGGATTCAGAATCTGATTGTTAATGAAAAAATCGGGGGACTGATTTTTTTCAAGGGTAATTCTGTTCAGGAAGCGGATCTGATTAATGACTTTCAGAGAATGTCCGAAACTCCCTTGCTGATTTCGGCAGACTTCGAAAGAGGAACGAAGATGCGTCTTGACGACGGAAGTTTGTTCCCGAGCAATATGGCCCTGGGAGCTACCCGCAATCCGGAACTTGCATACAGAATGGGACTGATGATTGCCAAAGAATGTAGAGCAATTGGTGTTCATCAAAATTATGCGCCTGTGGTTGACGTTAACAACAATGCGCTTAACCCGATAATCAATGTCCGCTCTTATGGAGAAGATCCGGAACTTGTTTCTTCAATGGCGGATAAATTCATCGAAGGACTTCAGGACGGAAACGTCATTGCGACTGCAAAACATTTTCCCGGACACGGAGATACCGATATTGATTCACATAATGATCTTCCTGTTCTGAACTTCAGCAAGGAAAGGCTGGAAAGTCTTGAACTGATTCCATTTAAGAACGCCATCAGAAATAATGTTAAGTCGGTAATGATTGCGCACCTTTCATTTCCTGCCGTTGATAATGAATCTTATGTCCCTGCATCGCTTTCGAAAAGCATTGTATCGGGCATTCTGATTGATGAACTGAAATTCAAAGGTCTGATTGTAACTGATGCACTTAACATGGCCGGAGTCGTAAAACATTTTACAACAGAAGATGTTGCGTTGCGATGTGTAAATGCAGGCATTGACCTTATACTGATGCCGCAGGGCGAGTCGCGAACAATTGATGCAATAGAGCAGGCTGTCAATAACGGCTCCATTTCAGAATCGAGAATTGATGAATCAGTTACAAAGATTTTAGATGCAAAAAGATGGCTAAAGCTTTTTGATGATAAATTTACAAATACCGCTACGATCTCTTCAGTCGTGAATTCGCAGGAAGAACTAAATCTTTCACAGCAAATCGCGGATGAATCAATTACGCTTGTCAAAAATTCAGGGAACATAATTCCGTTTAAAAATTCAGGCAGCGAGAAATGTCTGATTGTTTCAATAAATAACGGAAACGAAAAAGCAAATTCAGATTATTTCATTTCCCGATTCGGAGATAAGAATAACTTCAAGGAAGTGTCGCTTTATGACATTACGGGTGATGTCACAAATGCCGGAGAAATAATTTCTGATGCCGCAAACTACGATGTCATACTAATTCCGATTTATGCTAAAGTAAAAATTAAGACGGGAACTGTTGGGCTTCCGGATTCGCAGATCTCCTTGATCAATGCGCTGGCTGCGTCCGGAAAGAAGACCGTAGTAATTTCATTCGGCAATCCGTATCTGATTCAGGGTTTCGAAACAATAGATTCTTACGTTTGCGCTTATGCCGACGCAGAGAGTTCAATCAATTCAGCGATAAGTTCAATTGTAGGAACTATAAAGTTCAAAGGAAAATTACCTGTAAGCATATCGGACGATTACAGATTTGGAGAAGGGATTGCTAATTAAGAATCAGGATTTAAAATTTTTTAAATTAATACAGGGATCTTTGAAAATATTTTTCAGTTTCATTTTATTTCTTTTTTTCATTTCCGAACTTTCATTCGGACAGCTGCTTGTACAGAAATTTGACGGGATAGATTTCAATGTCAGTGGGAATAATTCTTATGCGCCCTTTAATGGCGGACATAATAATCCCCGTTATCAGTTTGTTGACATAGATGCAGACAGTGATCTTGACTTGTTCATGTTCGATGCTGATACATCATTGTATTATTACCGAAACACCGGCACGCCGCAGAACGCGCAGTACAAGCTGATTTCGACAAGGTTCAAAGATCTTCATTTTGAAAACTGGTTTTATTTTGCAGACATGGATGCCGACGGAGACTATGATTTATTCTCCGGCGGTCCGTTTCAGGTAATCAAGTATTATAAAAACACGGGAACACCGCAGAATGCGGAATTTGTATTGATGATTGAAGAGCTTCACACAAATTCAGATACGGTTATTTACAGCGAAGCAAACTGCGTCCCGATTCTTCGCGACCTTGACGGCGACGGAGATCTTGATTTTTTTACCGGACAATCGCTGGGAACAGTTACATATTATGAAAACATTGGAAATCAGAACAACTTCACATTTAAGTATATAACGGACTTCTGGCAAAACCTTCTGATAATTTCACCTGCGCTTTCTAATCTGCACGGTGCCAATTCACTCGAGTTTGTTGATATTGATGGAGATCTTGACTTTGACCTTTTCTGGGGTGACTTGTTTTCAAAAGGAATTTATTTCATCCGGAACAACGGAACTCCGCAGAATCCCAATGTTGCAATTATTGATTCCACTTACCCGCATACAACTCCGTTTGTTTCAAAGGGATTCAACTCCACAAGATTTGTGGACATTGATGCCGACGGTGACAAAGACCTCTTCATTTCGGTCCTGTACCTTTCCGAGAACAGCAACAACTTTGCTTTTTACCGCAACAACGGAAATCAGTTCACTCCTAACTTTCAGCTTGAGACAAGAGATTACCTTCGCAACGTTGATGTCGGAGGCACCAGCAATATCTCATTTACAGACATTGACGCTGACGGAGACAAAGATTTATTCATCGGCTCTGACTATGCGAGAATTGCATTTTATAAAAATACGGGATCCGCTTCCTATCCGTCATTTAATTTGATCTCGGATTCAATTCCTGTTCAGTCAACGAGTTTTAACTACGCTCCTGCATTTGCAGACCTTGATAATGACGGAGATAAGGACATGATACTCGGCAGCTACATCCGTGATTCATTGTGGTTATACAGAAACAACGGAACTCCACAGGAATTTAATTTTCAGCTTGAGTCAAGAGGATATCAGATTGGCATTACAACTTTGAATCAGAGCAGCACTCCCGCGCTTGTTGACATTGATAATGACGGCGATCAGGATTTGTTTATCGGCGGAACAAACGGAAGAATATTTTTCTACCGGAACAACGGCTCTCCTTCGGTTTTTAATTTTTCCATGGTTACAAATTATTTTGAGAATATTGATGTGGGCGATGAAAGCGTTCCGAGATTTTATGATTTTGATAACGACGGGGACTTTGACTTATTCATCGGAAAGCAGGACGGATCAATTTCATTTTACAGGAATGAAGGAACTGCATCGCAGCCTTCATTTGTATTTCAAACGAGCGCTTATAAGGATATAAATGTTCATCAGAGCTCATGCCCTGCGTTTGTTGATATTGATAACGATACTGACAATGATTTGTTCATAGGCAATGTAAAAGGCGGAATATTCTATTTCAGAAATGATGACATCGTAGGCATTCATAATATTTCATCAGAAACTCCTTCTTCATTTGAACTCTATCAGAACTATCCCAACCCGTTCAACCCTTCGACTGTAATCCGATTTGACCTCCTGAACAGTTCGGATGTGAGTTTGAAAATTTATGACATTACGGGAAAAGAAGTCGGCGAACTATTCAGCGGAAAATTAAACAGCGGCAGATATGAATATGTTTGGAATGCTGAAGGATTTCCTTCAGGAATGTATTTTGGGAAACTTTCTTCGAACGGAAAATCAAGCCATATTAAAATGTTGTATATGAAATAGAATCTAATTAATTTTGTAAACGACATTCCCAATAAATTAATCAAAGAATAATAATCATGAGAAATTTTTTAACAATTGCGCTCCTCGTCTTTAGTGTTGCATTCATATTTAAGGATTCAACAGCCGGAGACAGGAAGATTTTGCAGGAGCGTTTTACAAGTTCAACTTGCGGACCTTGCGCATCCAACAATCCAACTCTGGATGCTTTCATCAATGCACAGGATCCGGATAAATTCGTATCAATAAGTTATCACATGAACTGGCCTTCGCCGGGCAATGATCCAATGTATCTTGCCAATGTTGCTGACAACAGCACAAGAAGATCAAATTACAATGTAAACGCTATTCCGGATTGGTTTTTTGATGGAGTAACAAGCATGTTCGGTGGAAGTTACGGACAGCTTCAGGCTGCTTATGATTCCAGAACTAACATACTAAGTCCGGTATCAATGATACTGACTGAAACCAGAAACGGCAATACCGTAAATGCTACTGTTGTGATCTATTGCGAAAGTCTGGTGTCTAACCCGACTGCCACACTTCATTTTGTTATTGTCGAAGATCCGGTTCAATACTCATTTCCGCCTGGAACAAACGGTGAATCCCATTTTGGTGGTGTAATGAGAAAAATGCTTCCATCAGGATTAGGGACTGCAATCACTTTGCTCCCGGGAAGTAAGATTACAGTAAACTATACTTACAATATAGATCAGTCCTGGATCGCATCAAATGTAAGAAGCGTTGCATTCATTCAGGGAGCTCCGCTTGAAATTCAAAATGCAGCGACACTGACAAATAATTTTAATCTGTATTCGCTTCCTGCCTACAGGACTGCATATCAGGGGCAGGCGCAAAATGCAAATTATAAATTGTATATTCCTTCAGTTGCTGATGGTTATAATTCGGCAGTCAGTTTCGGTTACGAAGTATCACCTGCTACGCCCGGAATTTCTGTTTCATTTGCAAACGGAAATACAATCAGCAGTTTTCCGGATTCACTCGGCTTCACTGTTTCATCAGCAGCAAACGTGCCTGCGGGAGAATACAAAGTGATAATGACAGGAACAAGCGCAAGCGGCAAAGTTCACAAGACAGTCGTTAATTATCTTGTCGGAAAAAATTATATAGTTACCGGGACGAACAGGAAAAACCTGAATTACAAAATTGACGGCAGTCAATATAACACAAGCAGAGTATTTACATGGGATCTCGGCTCACAGCATTCTCTCGAAGCTGTTACGCCGCAGACAGTAGGAAACAACAGATACGTTTTCACGGATTGGAGCAACGGCGGAGCAAATCCCCAAACAGTTACAATCGGAATTCAGGATAATTCATATACCGCAGATTATAAAGTTCAGTTCAGAATGATCGGACAGGTTGATCCTGCAGGACTACCTGTGACAATAAACGGAGCAGGAAATTATTTTGACTCTGCTTCCGCACAACAAATAACATTATCTGCTACCCAGGTTCAATTCAACGGACACACATATTATTTTAACAGATGGGAAGGTAACGGAACAGGTTCATACAGCGGAACAAGTCCGAATGCAAATATCACAATGGGTTCTGTGATAATTCAGAAGGCGGTCTTTGATACTGTAAATGTCGGAATTTCGAATTACAGTTCGACGATACCGAACAAGTTCGAATTGTATCAGAATTATCCTAATCCTTTCAATCCCACAACGACAATCAAATTTGACATTGCAAAATCATCATTCACATCAATTGTCGTTTATGATATGCTTGGAAAGGAAGTTGCTAATCTTATCAGCCAGCAATTGAATCCGGGAAGTTATCAATACACATTGAATGCATCGAATTTCCCTAGCGGAATTTATTATTATAAAATAAAGACTGACTCATATACTGAAATCAAGAAGATGATTCTGCTGAAATGACATTACGCCGGACAGAGCACAGGTTCCGGGTTCCGCAAAATAGATGTTTAAATTCAAATCGCCCGTTGAGATTTTCAGCGGGCGATTTCTTTTGTTAAGAGAATTTTTATATGCTCAATTGATATTGAAATATCACTTCACTATCTCGAGTTTCTTCGTATCCGAAAAGATTTCATTCCCGCCATTCGATGCTGTCATTTTATAAAAATATACACCGCTTGGAAAATCACCCGCGTTCAACATCAGGCTGTATTTTCCCTTTGCATAAAATCCATCCGTCAGTTTCCGTACTTCTTTTCCAAGAGTGTTGTAGAGTCTGATTTCAACGTGAGAATCAGAAAGTATGCTGAATGAAATTTCGGTGGAAGGGTTGAAGGGATTCGGAAAGTTCTGCTGAAGCTCAAAGGATACCGGCTCCGTTCCTCCGTAGCCTTTTCCTGTAAGCAAAAAATCATCTATCCATGCGTTGTCCGAAGACTGTCCGAGAGGACCTGCGTCAACAAGAAAATAATTCACTGCAAAATAAATATCCTTCCCCGAATATTGTGAAAGATCATACGACTTTTTATGCCACGCTCCGACAGGACCTTTTACTTTGAAATTATCAATCAAATTAAAACTCGCAAGTTGACCATCAGTTACGGATATCAGGATTCTCAAGGAGTCATTAAAATCCTTATCAATAGCTCCGCACCAGAATGAAAGAGAATCTCCTTTGTGAATATTATAAAGACGGGGAGATATCAGCCAGTCGTCGCAAATATTATTCTGATTTGAATTAGCAAATGAAAACATATAAAAATAGTTTCCGCTCTGCGCGGCCTGATGCCCGAGGTTGATAAAATCAAATGCACTGAAGAATCCTGCGGCACTTGAACTCGAGTCATTATTTACTATTCTCCATCCGCGAGATTCAATGTCAGTGTCCGGAAATTTCTCTTCCCAAAGAATGCGCTGTGCACTAAGATTATTTGTGAGTATAAGAAAAAATATTGTGATAAAAATTTTTTTCATAAGTTTTAATGTGCAGTATTGATGTTGATTAAAATTGATTGCATGAGAATGAAACCTTCAGGATCTTAACCACTTCGAGCAAAAAATCCAAACCGTCTTTTACGGAGTTGACTCCATCGGGGAGTTCTTCTCTTCCCGTAGCAATTGCATTTGCAAGACCGACAAAGCCCCGCTGAAGTTCATTCATTTCTCTGTTCAGATAATATTCCTTGTCTCCCTGAACCGCTTCCTGCCGCGGCTTTGTAACGGGCCATGTATCCGGTTCACGAGGTGTTTCCAGATTGAAAATATTTTTCAGACTGGGAGAATTAAGATCTCTGTTCGTAAGATTGCCGAGGTTCCATTTCTCCGACATTGTTTTTATTACCGACGTATGTGTTAGATTCTCGCTGATGATCGTTCCTTCCCGTATATAAGGAGAAACCATCACCGTAGATACTCTGACTCCAAGCCTGTCAAACTTAAAATCCATTTCCGTATTGGGCTGATTCGCATACGGAGGCGTAGCAGATGGCGGCTGAACATGGTCAAAGCATCCGCCTGCTTCATCGTAAGTAATTATGAACAACGTGTTTCTCCAATTATTGCCTGAAGAACTGTTTGATAATTTTATGGCTTCATATACTGTGTGAATCAATCTCTCACCAGGCGTGACGCTCGATGGAAATGTTACATTGCCAAACAATGGAGCAGGTGGGTGCTCGTCATTATGAAAGAAGATTAAACGCGGTTCGATGAAGCTGTACCTTGGAAGTTTCCCTGCAACACATTCATAGAGAAACTGATCAAAGCTGCAAATATTTGTCCGCGCATACTGCTTCAATCTTGAATAGTGAATCAGCAGCGACATCGGAAGAACATCTTTGTAATCAAAATAAATTTTCCATGTCTGACCTCTGTTTTGAAGTCTTTCGAAAATGGTTTCCTGTGTATTCTGAATCCATTTCGGATATGGCTCATTGTTAACGAAGCCGCCCGAAGCCGCACAATTGAAAAAAGATCTGTTGCAAAATGTCTGGCTCGGAACCGAACAGTGCCAGTGATCACATACCGCAAATCCTTTCGCAAGTGTGCTAATGACCGGTACCCATTCCGGAGGAAAACAACTCATGATGATTTTATATTCCGAATATGTCGGCATCCTTCCTTGTGAGGATCTGAATTTATTTATGTAATCCATTACAAAGCCGTTCATCGGATATTGCGCAGGAAGACTGTCGGGAAGATTATAAGGAGGAAGCATATCTTCAGAATTCAAAAATCTGTTAGTGTCCGGGATCACCGTTCCAAATAAATCCGTGTTAATGTGAGGATACTCTTCACCGGGATCGGGATTTGGATTATTCAATACTGAATCCTTGTGAACAGGTATGCTTCCCATGAATGATGAATCGGCGTAAGGCGGAATCGGTTGTGAAAGATTTTTCCACGCAACGCCCTCATAAGATTGTCCATAAGGCGGAGGATTCTCCGGTGTGTAAAGATAACCAAGCACATTGTCGAATGATCTGTTCTCAAGCATCAGCACAACTACGTAATCAAACTTATCCAGATTGTCTGCAGCGTATCTGCTGTTCAAAATAGTTGGAAAGGCAGACCCGAGCGCGCCAATTGTTATACCCGAACCTGCCATCTGCAGGAATTTTCTTCTTGATAATTTTGCCATCGAAAATTTTTTCTGAAAAATAGTAAATTCTACATCCAGATAAAATTACCGACAGAACGATTCATATCCGTCAAAAACTGTTTCAAGTTTTGAAAGTCGTGACAAAGCCTTTGTTGGTTTTGCGTGAAATATTTACACAAGGCGGTAAACCAAATCTCGACTATAATTTTTATTTAACAAAATTTCCACACAAAGTTCACAATGGAATGGCTGTTCTCATTAGTCAAAATTTACCAATCTAAAAATATTTTAAGACTGCATTGCACCGGATTCATAACCGTTCAGAATATTTGCGGAGCAATGCAAGGCTCTCCGTCTCCATGAACGATTGCATTGTTCTAATTCAAATAATTTTTATAAATTGCATTTGAAAATATGGAGATAAAGTATCTAAAGGGTGTAGGCGAAAAAAGAGCTGAAGCATTTTCCAACATCGGAATCAATGAGATTGACGACTTCCTCAATTTTATTCCTCGCGCGTATCTAAAACAAATTGACATCAGGGAAATCTTCTCACATAAGAATGAGAACATCGTAATTGCAGGCAAAATCATAGACGTAGCCTATCCGAGAAAGAGTCATCATCCCCTGAAGGTCGTGATAAAAGACAGAACAGGAGCGATCGACATTCCGATTTTCGGCAAATCAGAATTTCGCTCTAAACAGTTCAGGCTGAATGAGAGTTTTCTATTCTGGATAAAATGTACCGACGAAGACTTCAGTTCCCTCCCGAAAATCAGTTACAGAGATCATCTTAAACTCAATGAATCTGACATTCACGAGAAAGACTTCCTGAAATTTAGATTCATTCCCTTGTATGAACTTGCGGGTGTTTTGAAAAAGACATGGATAAGACCTCTGCTTCTTTCTAAAATTGTTTTCAATGCATTCAGTTCCTTGCTGAAAACAAATCCGGACTACATAAATGAAACTATCCCTGAAAATCTTCTCAAGGATAATAATCTAATCAGCAGAAAAGAGGCAATACTTCGCATCAACTTTCCTTCGCAGCTTTCTGATGTTGAGACTGCGCGAAGAAGGCTTGCATTCGAAGAACTGTTTTATCTTGAATTGATTCTCGCGCTGAAGAAAATTTCGATTCAGAATGAGAAGAAGGGAATAAAATTCGATAAAGACATAAAAGAAATTACCGAAAGATTTAAAAGCATTTTACCTTATGAATTAACCTCCGCACAAAAAAGAGTCATCAATGAAATATTCTCCGACATGAGATCCGATAAGTGCATGAACAGACTGCTTCAGGGCGATGTGGGAAGCGGCAAAACTATCGTCGCAATTTTTTCAATGCTCATTGCAATTGAAAACGGATATCAGGCTGCAATAATGTGTCCGACAGAATTACTGGCGGAACAGCATTATAAAACCATTTCTGAATTAGTCGGCAAAATCAATATAAAAGTAGTGCTTCTTGTGGGAGGACAAAAGAAGAAACTTCGTGAAGAAATTCTCGAAGGAATCAAATCCGGAACTACGAATCTGATCATCGGAACTCACGCTCTGATACAGGAGAAAGTAGAGTTTAATAATCTCGGCATTGTAGTCATTGATGAACAACATAAATTCGGAGTTATGCAGCGGGCTAAATTGAAAGAGAAAGGACTAAATCCCGATGTCCTTGTTATGACTGCCACTCCGATTCCCAGAACACTTTCCATGACATATTACGGAGATCTCGATGTCTCTGTGATTGATGAGCTTCCTCTGAACCGGATTCCCGTGAAGACAGCATTGCGAAACGAAGAAGATAAGAGCCGAATTTATTCATTCGTCAAAGAAGAAATTAAAAAGGGCAGGCAAGTTTACATTGTCTTTCCGCTGATAGATGAATCAGAAAAGACAGACTTGAAATCAGCAGAAGAAAATTTTAAACACCTCAAAGAAATTATCTTTAATGAATTCAAAGTCGGAATGATTCACGGAAGAATGCTGTGGTATGAAAAGGATGAAGTTACGGAAGATTTCAGAAGCAGGAAAATTGACATCCTTGTTTCGACTACAGTTATCGAAGTCGGGATTGACATTCCGAATGCCACTATCATGATAATCGAGGATGCGCAGAGATTCGGACTATCGCAGCTTCATCAGTTAAGAGGCAGAGTTGGACGCGGAGCTGATCAGTCATACTGTATTCTGATTGCGCGGAATCTCGATGAGACTTCCGAAAAAAGACTGAAGATACTTTGCGAGACGACCGACGGATTCAGGATCGCAGAAACTGATATGGAGATTCGCGGACCGGGAGAATTTTTCGGCATCCGCCAATCCGG
>JBDHXH010000040.1:0-23900 GCA_039810605.1 Ignavibacteria bacterium
CCGTGACTAAAGATTGTATGTTTGATCTCGCCTCTGTCACAAAGGTTGTCGCCACTACAACTGCTATTATGCAACTCTATGATAGGAACATGATTGACATCCATGCACGTGTTTCTGACTTCATTCCTGAATTTGCAAATAACGGAAAGGAGGATATTACCATACTGAATCTTCTGCTTCATAATTCCGGACTCAAAGCATTTGTACCCTTTTATCAAACTATGTCTTCCCGTGAAGAGGTTTTGAATTATATTTATAACATTGATCTTGAATACGGCACGGGCACTAAAACAGTTTACAGCGATCTTAATGCAATTCTACTGGGAATAATAGTTGAAAGAGTTTCCGGAATGAAACTCGATGAATATTGCAGGAAGAATATTTTTGAAACTCTTGGAATGAACAACACAACTTTTGTTCCGGGTGAAGAACTAAAGAGCAAAATACTCCCTACGGAAAATGATACCTATTGGAGGCACAGATTGCTTCAGGGAGAAGTTCATGACGAATCTGCATCATTGCTGGGAGGTGTTTCGGGAAATGCAGGACTTTTCTCCAACGCTGAAGATCTGTACAAGTTTATGAGGATGATGTTGAACAAAGGGGATTATTATAATCCTTATTCAAGAGGATTGAAAGAAGAAAAGTTTTTTGATGCATTCACTGTGAACAAATTCACGACACGATACTCGGACGTTCCTTATGAAAACTCACGGGCTTTAGGATGGGACACAAAACCCGTTCAGAAGTCAGCCAACAGAATTCCCTGCGGAGAATTAATTTCCGAAAATTGTTTTGGACATACGGGGTTCACGGGCACAAGCGTATGGTGCGACAGGGATAGAATACTGATCATAATTTTTCTGACAAACAGAATTTATCCGTCGAGAGACAATCATGGAATCAGTGAAGTAAGACCTGACGTTTACAATGCGTCAATCAGATGTGCCGCCGGAACAGGACAGCAGTGATTTTGAAATTGTTCGATAAAAAAAAAAATAAAAATAATATTAAAATGAAATTACCGAAATTCAGGAATGAACCTTATACAGATTTCTCAAAGAAGAAAAACAAGCAGGAATTTGAAAAGGCTCTTTCGAAAGTAAGAGCGAGGTTTGGCAAGGAATATCCTGTTACATTAGGCGGAGAGAAATTTACGACAGAGAAGAAACTTGTTTCATATAACCCTTCCCGGAAAGATGAAGTAGTAGGAACATTTCAAAGGGCTACAGCAGAGATGGCAATCAAGGCAATCGAGATTGCGAATAATGTCTTCAACGAATGGAAAGATATTCCTGCAAAGACTCGTGCGAAGTATCTTATAGAAGCAGCAAAGAAAATGAGGAAGAGGAAGCATGAATTTTCCGCGATGATGGTTTATGAAGTTGGCAAGAATTGGGCTGAAGCAGACGGAGACACAGCCGAAGCAATTGATTTCATGGAGTTTTATGCGAGAGAGATGCTTCGTTATGACAAAGGGATGCCGGTTGTTAATTATCCGGGAGAAAAAAATAAATGCGAATATATTCCGCTTGGAGTTGGAGTAGTGATTCCCCCCTGGAATTTTCCGCTAGCAATACTCGTAGGAATGACAACTGCGGCAATCGTAACCGGAAACACAGTTGTATTAAAACCGTCAAGCGACTCCCCTGCCATTGCCCGAATGTTTTTTGAATTGCTGGAGGAGATAAAACTTCCAAAAGGTGTGGTGAACTTTGTAACAGGTGATGGAAGCGTAATTGGTGACCTGTTGATTACAAACCCGCTCACACGATTCATTTCATTCACAGGCTCTATGGATGTAGGGCTTCGTATAAATGAACTTGCAGCAAAGAAACAACCTTCGCAAATCTGGATTAAGCGAGTAGTCGCGGAGATGGGTGGAAAGGATGCAATTGTTGTTGATTCGGAATTGAATAGTTTTGATGAAGCTGTCAGAGGAACGGTTCAGGCAGCTTTCGGATTTCAGGGACAAAAATGTTCTGCGTGTTCAAGAGTGATAGTTGATGAGAAGATTTACGATAAGTTTTGCGATGCTCTTATTGAAGAAACAAAAAAACTTAAAATCGGAAGCACCGATGAAAATCCTAATGTTGGTCCTGTAATTAATGAAAGATCAAAGGCGAGCATCATCGGCTACATAAAGAAAGCGATTGACGAAGGGGGAAAACTGATTTACGGAGGAATGGAATTAGGTAACGAGGGATACTTCATACAACCAACAATAATTAAAGACGTTGAAAGGGATGCGACTATTGCGCAGGAAGAAATATTCGGACCCGTTCTTGCTGTAATTAAATCAAAGAACTTTGACGACGGACTGAAGATTGCAAACAATACTATTTACGGACTAACAGGAGGAGTATTTACGAAGAACAAGAAGAAATTGCAAAAAGCCGAAAAGGAATTCTTTGTAGGTAATCTGTATCTTAACCGCAAATGCACCGGAGCGCTTGTAGGCGTTCATCCCTTTGGCGGATTTAATATGAGCGGCACGGATTCAAAAGCCGGAGGAAAAGATTATCTGGGTTTGTTCATGCAGGCAAAATCTATTTCACAAAAAATAAAGAAATAATTTATTCACTTCCAAATAGGAAGCTAAAGACAAGATGCATATTTCATATAGAGTTTTACTCGTGTTCATACTGCTGATTATTGCCGGATGCGGGAAGAGCGAACTTGAGATGGAAAAAGAAAGATTAAGGCGCGAGGCCGATGCCCTAAGAAGAAAGATTGATACAACACAGTCAAAAATTGATTCGGCAAGGAAAGAAATGGATTCTTTAACATACAGGGTAAAAAAGGATTCGGCAATTGTGGATTCATTAGTGAAAAAACTTACACCATTCAAAAAATAATTAAATGAAAATACACGAGTATCAGGCAAAAGATCTTCTGGGAAAATTTGGAGTGCCGGTTCAAAGGGGCATTGCAATAAAGAAACTGGAAGAGTTTGACGCTGCAGTCGGCAAGTTAAAGGAAAACGGCGTTTCACAGTTTGTGGTTAAATCACAGATACATGCCGGAGGCAGAGGCAAGGGAAAGGTTTTTAGCAAGAACAACCGGGATGAGTTAGTAGTAGAAGGAGGAGTTAAGTTTGTCGGAGGAGATATTCAGAAGGCATCGGATTATGCGCGGCAGCTTCTCGGAAATATTCTGGTAACACATCAGACGGGCAGCGACGGAAAGGAAGTTCAGACACTTTTCATTGCCGAAGGAATTGATTATCAGAAAGAATTATATCTCGGAATCTTGCTGGACAGATCGGTTTCTAAGAATGTCATAATGGCATCTACCGAAGGCGGAGTTGAGATTGAAAAAGTTGCTGAAGAAACTCCCGAGAAAATAATTAAGGTCTGGGTTGAGCCGGAATCGGGACTTCTGTCATTTCAAGCGCGTGAACTTGCTTTCGGGTTAGGGCTCACAGGAAATGTATTCAAAGATTTTGTGAAGTTCATTACACAGCTTTACAAAGCTTATGAAGAGCTTGACGCATCGTTGATAGAAATCAATCCCCTTGTCATTACAAACGATGAGAAAGTGCTTGCGCTGGATGCTAAAGTTACTCTCGATGACAATTCATTTTTTAAGCACAAAGAATTTGCTGATCTTCGCGACAAGAATGAGGAGGATCCTCTGGAGATTGAAGCGTCAAAGTATAATCTGAATTACATTAAGCTCGATGGGAATGTCGGATGTATGGTAAACGGTGCGGGGCTTGCGATGGCAACAATGGATCTGATAAAACTGGCCGGCGGCTCACCTGCCAATTTTCTTGATGTTGGGGGAACAGCAACTCCGGAGACTGTTGAGAATGGATTCAGAATAATCTTATCGGACAAAAATGTAAAGGCAATCCTGATAAATATATTCGGCGGAATTGTAAGGTGTGATCGCGTTGCAACGGGAGTCATCCAGGCAGCAAGAAACATCAGCATACCTGTTCCTGTCGTTGTAAGACTTCAAGGAACAAATGCAATCGAGGCGAAGCAATTACTTGATAAGTCCGGATTGAATCTTATTTCTGCAGTTACTCTTGAAGATGCCGCAGAAAAAGTTACGGAAGCAATTGCCGGCAAGTAAAAAATTTCTCTTATAAAAATCATAAAAAAAATTTGAGCAAGGAAATCCTAACCAAGAGCGAAGTTTCTCTAAACGGAAAGAAACTCGGCTATCAAAAAATAAGTGATTCATATTCGTTTACTTATGATGACATTTCGTTGCTGCCGAATCAGATTTCAGAAATTGAGCATCGCGCAGAATGCGATACGAGCGTAGATTTCCTCGGGATAAAGTTATCATTGCCGGTAATCGGCTCCCCGATGAACACTGTGGTCGGAGGCAAAATGGCAAAGGCTCTTGCCGAATTGAAATGCCTCGGAATCATGCACAGGTTTAATTCAATTGAAGAGCAGATAAAGGAAATGTCAGACAATGGTCTTCCCGATACCGAATATAAATCTGCTGCAATAGGAATTAATAAGAACGCCGATATTGAACGAATTGTCAAACTCGCCGACTTTGGAATAAAAATAATTTGCATTGACGTTGCCAACGGCGGATCTAAGATGATAGAAGATTTTTTTAGCAGCATTCAAGACATAGTCACGCGCTACAAACTAAAGATAATTGCGGGCAATGTTGCAAGTTACGAAACCACAGAATTCCTGATTCATGCGGGTGTAGATGCAATAAGAGTCGGAATTGGAAACGGTGCGATGTGTTCCACATCAGTAAAATCGGGAATAGGCATAGGACAGGTTGATGCAATAATCAGATCACTTGAAGCACGAAACAATCTCGGCAGCAATGTAAAGATTATTGCAGACGGAGGAATAAACACTCCCGGAGCAATGTGCAAGGCACTTGCGCTCGGATGTGATGCTGTGATGTTTGGAAGGATACTTGCAGGCACGGAAGAGTCGCCCGGCGAAGTTCTCAAATATAACAATCAGCGCTGGAAAAAATATTGCGGCAGCGCTTCGTTTGCCGTAAAACAGGATAAGAAGAATTACATCGAAGGAGAAGAGTCTCTTGTACCTTACAAGGGCGACGTTTCTAAAATCATTAGAGAGTATAAGGAGGGTCTGCAGTCATCAATGAGCTATCTGAACTCAAGGACAATTGAAGAGTTTCAACACAAGGCATCATTTGTGAAACTGACAAGCAATTCATTTAACGAGAGGAAACCCCAGCTTTAATGTATCTAAGCTATTGTTCCGCAGCATTACATTGTCTGTGTCATTACTAAATTAAAATTTAATTTTTAATTTTGTTTTTTAGCATCAAAAAATATTTCCGGGTAATTTTTCAGACAGCTTGACAGAAGTTTATTCAAAATATGAACCTGTAATCGGTCTGGAAGTCCATGCGCAGATGAAAACGAAGTCGAAGGCATTTTGTAAATGCCCGGCAGATTTTCATTCATCGCCGAATTCAAATGTTTGTCCGGTATGTCTCGGCTATCCCGGGACGCTTCCAGTTTTGAATAAAGAGCTCGTTGATTTTACATTGCGCATGGGACTTGCAACTAATTGCAGAATAAGGGAGACATCAATATTTGCAAGGAAAAATTATTTTTATCCTGATTTGTCAAAGGGATATCAGATTACACAATATGAGACACCAATCTGTCATGAAGGACATCTCGATATCAGACTGAAGAATAGCACTGAAAAGAGAATTGGAATAACGCGCATTCATATTGAAGAGGATGCAGGCAAATCAATCCATGACTTCCATGAAGATGATTCGCTTGTTGATTTTAACAGGTGCGGTGTGCCACTGATTGAAATTGTCAGCGAGCCTGACATTAATTCGACAGAAGAGGCTCATGAATATTTGGCAAAGATTAAGCAGACTCTTGTATATCTTGGCATCAATGACGGCAATCTCGAAGAAGGTTCAATGCGATGCGATGCTAATGTGAGTGTAAGGCTGAAGGGAGCAATAGAATTCGGAACGAGGACGGAAATTAAAAATCTGAATTCATTCAAGAATGTTGCCGATGCAATCGAATCGGAAATAAAGAGGCAAATTGATCTGATTGAGACCGGAGGAAAAGTATCCTATAATACGATGACATATAACGCTAAAGATAAGACTACATTTGCTACGAGAACAAAGGAGGAAGCCCACGATTACAGATATTTTCCGGAGCCGGATCTTGTCAAAGTGATTGTAGATAAAGATTGGATTGAGAAGGTCAGGAAAGAACTTCCGGAATTTCCTGCTGAAAAGAAAAAAAGATTCATCAGCCGGTATTCAATTTCAGAAATTGATGCTGAAGAAGTGACGCAGGAAAGAGACTTTGCGGATTATTTTGAGTCTGCAGCAGCGGCGACAGAAATTAAAAACGAAAAGACATACAGACTTATCGCAGGCATGCTGCGAACTGAAGTCAAGAGAGTAATGAATGAAAGAAAGATTGATATAGGTGCATTTCCCGTTCCGGCAAAGATAATTGCATTGATATGCGACTCCGCTTCTGCAAATAAGATTAGCGTTACTGCTTCGAAGGCAATTTTCGGCAAAGTGCTTGAGGGAAACACCGAAGAAGAACAAAGAGAGATTTTTTTGCGTGAAGAAAATTCATTGTCGCAGGTTTCAGATGATGCCGAAATTGAGAACGTTGTCAGGAAGATTCTGCAGGACAATCCAAATGAAGTCCGGCGTTACAAAATCGGCGAGAAGAAGCTCGCAGGATTCTTTGTGGGCAAGATAATGCAGGCAAGCAAAGGAAAGGCAAATCCAAAGATAGTAAATGAAATATTAATCAGAGAACTCGAATTATAGACCGAATGAATCGCAGAAAATTAATTGCAGGCAACTGGAAAATGAATCTGACGCACAAAGAAGCAGAAGATTTGTCCCGACATTTAGTCGGAAGCATCAAGAATGAGTATCTTGCAAAAGTTGAAACAGTACTTTGTCCCCCATACACTGCGCTTGAATCTGTGGGAAGAGTTGTTTCACGAAGCGGGTTAAAACTTGGAGCTCAAAATTTATATTTTGAAAATGATGGAGCATTTACCGGAGAAATTTCTGCAAGGATGCTGAAAGAACTCGGATGCGAATACGTAATCATAGGACACAGTGAAAGAAGAAAATTTCTTCATGAGACAAACAAGGTGATTAACAGCAAGATTAAGAAGGCAATAGAATTTGACATCAAGCCTATTCTTTGTGTCGGTGAAACATTTCAGGAGCGCGAAGATGAAATTTTTGAGGGAGTTGTTGATGAACAGCTATCAGATGCGCTGGAAGGAATCAGTATGACCGATATGAGAAAACTTGTAATTGCCTATGAGCCTGTATGGGCAATAGGAACCGGGCTTTGTGCAACAACGGATCAGGCAAGTTCAATGCATATATTCATTGCGAATGTTGTCACACGTCTTTATGACAGTGAGACAGCGGACAAGCTTATTATTTTGTATGGCGGAAGTGTAAATTCAAAGAATGCGGCTGAAATCCTTTCGGCTGAAAGGGTTGACGGAGCTTTGGTCGGTGGAGCAAGTCTGAAAGCGGACCAGTTCACTCAAATTGTGCAATGCGCATTTGAAATCTCGAAGTAATATTTTTGAATTGGTCAAATGAAAACTAAAAAATAATATTTAAAAAATAATATTGAAGATGAAAGAAGCTGTGATTGTATCGGCGGCAAGAACGCCGGTTGGAAGTTATCTGGGAACACTTTCTTCAAAGAAAGGACCGGAGCTTGGAGCCATTGTAATTAAAGAGGCAGTGAAGAGAGCTGGGATAAAGCCCGAGGATGTTTCAGAAGTGATTATGGGATGTGTATTACCCGCGGGAATGGGACAGGCGCCGGCGAGACAGGCTGCGATATTTGCAGGACTTCCTGATTCTGTTCCGGCAATGACCATAAATAAAGTGTGCGGGTCGGGACTTAAGGCGATTATGCTTGCCGAACAGGCAATCAAATGCGGAGATGCTGAAATTATTGTTGCGGGTGGTTTCGAATCAATGAGTAATGTCCCCTACTATCTTGATAAAGCAAGGAACGGCTACAGACTCGGCAACGGAACCTTGATTGATGGAATGATTCATGACGGATTATGGGATGTGTATAATAATTTTCACATGGGTAGCGCTGCAGAACTTACGGCAAAAGAAATGAATATTACCCGTGAAGAGCAGGATGCATTTGCAGAGCAAAGTTATCGCAGAGCTCTCGAATCAATCGAGAAAGGATTTTTCAAAGACGAAATAGTTCCGGTTGAAATTAAAGATAAGAAAGGTGTTGTTCTGATTTCAGAAGATGAAGATCCCAAGAAAGTAAATTTTGAAAAGGGTAAGACTCTGAAGGGTGCGTTTCAGAAAGATGGAACAGTTACTGCGTTCAATTCATCGAACCTGAACGACGGTGCGGCGGCAGTCGTTGTCATGTCTGCAGACAAGGCTAAAGAACTCGGCATTACTCCGCTTGCAAAAATTGTTGCGCAGACTTCATTTGCGCAAAAGCCGGAATGGTTTACAACTTCACCTGCTTATGCAATAAAAAATGTTTTGAAAAAGGCAGGGCTTGAAGTGAAGGACCTTGATCTCATTGAAGCCAACGAAGCTTTTTCAGCGCAAGCATGCGCCGTAAATAAAATTGCGGAATTAGATTCTGCAAAGGTTAATATTCACGGCGGAGCTGTAGCGCTTGGTCATCCTATTGGCGGCAGCGGTGCGAGAATCTTAACAACGCTTCTTTATGCGCTGAAGAATAAAAATCTGAAACGAGGACTTGCTACACTCTGCATTGGCGGCGGAGAAGCAAGCGCTATCATAGTTGAAAGAATTTAGTACTCGGTGAAGCTGACAGGATTTGGAAACTCACAGACTTTGCTAATCATACAAACTTTATAAAAGAAGATGGACATAAATAAAATATCAGTAATAGGTTCAGGAACAATGGGTAACGGCATCGCACATACATTTGCACAATTCGGATACAAAGTTGTGCTGATTGACATTAAGAAAGAATTTCTCGATAAGGCAATAGACATCATTTCAAAGAATCTGGACAGACAGGTGAAAAAAGGTTCGTTGACTGAAGAGCAGAAGAAAAATACTTTGGCTAACATAACATTATCAACCGCGATTGAAGATGCAAAAGATAGCGGGCTTGTAGTTGAGGCTGCGACGGAAGATGCTGCCATCAAGAAAAATGTTTTTATGGAACTTGACAAACATTGCAATGCTGATACAATTCTTGCGAGCAATACATCTTCCATTTCGATCACGGAGATTGCAGGATATACAAAAAGACCGGATAAAGTTATCGGAATGCATTTCATGAATCCTGTTCCTGTAATGAAGTTAGTTGAAATTATCAGAGGACTTGCTACATCGCAGCAGACTTTCGAAGCAATAAAGACTCTGACGGAAAAGATTGAGAAGGTTCCGGTTGAAGTTCAGGATTATCCCGGTTTTGTTGCAAACAGGATTCTTCTGCCAATGTTGAATGAAGCCATATACTGTGTAATGGAAGGAGTTGCGACGCCTGAATCTATTGACACCGTGATGAAACTTGGAATGAATCATCCTATGGGACCGCTGACACTTGCAGACTTTATCGGACTTGATGTATGTCTTTCGATAATGGAAGTTTTGCATCAGGGACTCGGCGATTCAAAATACAGACCGTGTCCCCTTCTGCGCAAGATGGTTGCGGCCGGTCATCTGGGAAGAAAAACCGGAAAAGGTTTTTACGATTATCAAAAAAATTAAACTCAATAAAATATGAACTTCGATTTGACAGAAGAGCAGATTGCAATCAGAGATGCTGCAAGAGATTTTGCTCAAACAGAAATCTCGAAATCGGCTGTTGAGAGAGACATCACGGCGGAGTTTCCGCATGACATCGTAAAGAAACTCGGTGAGTTGGGCTTCATGGGTATGATGGTTCCGCCGGAATGGGGAGGCGCAGGATTAGACACAATTTGCTACGTGCTTGCCATCGAAGAGATATCAAAAGTAGATGCATCAGTGGGAGTAATAATGTCAGTCAATAATTCTCTCGTGTGCTATGGAATTGAGCGATGGGGTACAGATTTCCAAAAACAGAAATACCTCAAACCTTTAGCTTCAGGACAATTGCTTGGCGCATTTTGTCTTTCAGAGCCTGAAGCAGGAAGTGACGCAACGCATCAGAGAACTGAAGCAGTCCTTCAAGGTGACTATTATGTCATTAACGGGATGAAGAATTGGATAACCAACGGTGTCAATGCTGATGTTTATTTCCTTCAGGCAATGACTGATAAGGCAAAGGGATATAAAGGAATTTCGACATTTCTGATTGACAAAAATTCAGAAGGACTTGAAGTAGGAAAGAAAGAAGACAAACTTGGAATCAGAAGTTCTGATACTTGTACACTGGGGCTTAACAATGTAAAAGTTCCGAAGGAAAATCTTCTAGGAGAAGAAGGAATTGGATTTAAGATTGCAATGAGCACTCTTAATGGCGGCAGAATTGGCGTTGCTGCGCAGGCACTGGGAATAGCACAGGCGAGCCTTGAAGCTGCCGTGAAATATTCGAAGCAAAGAAAAGCATTTGATTCAACAATCTCGAGTCTTCAGGCGATACAATTCAAGCTTGCTGATATGGCTACAAACATTGAAGCAGCGAGGATGATGATTTACAAAGCATCAAGGAATAAGGATCAAGGAAAGTCATACATTAAAGAAGCTTCCATGGGAAAATTGCTTGCAAGCCATGCTGCAGTAAACTGCGCGCTTGAGGCAATACAGATTCACGGAGGATATGGCTATGTAAGGGAATATCTGGTGGAAAGATTTCTTCGCGACGCAAAGATAACTCAAATATATGAGGGGACCAGCGAGATTCAAAAGATTGTGATTGCAAGAGAGTTGTTAAAGGGTAATTAATCAGAAAGTAAATAAAACATTTGCGTTCAGGTTGAGGCTGTTGAAATTACTTGCAATATTAGTAATGAGCGGTTTGGCCAATGATTTGTTAAGCGGAATGAATCTATAGCCGAGTTCGAATCCGTAGCCTATCTTAGAAAAACTTCCTATCCCGACGTAAAATTCAAACGTTGCTGCCCAGAATTCATCTTTGTAAGTTCGCGCGCCCAGATAATTGAACTGATTATCATCTGCATAGATTTCATTTGTAATTTCTTCATCTATAAATATTGCTCCCCCGCCCCCACCGAAATAAAATTTACTTAATGATGAAGAATAGTTTTTTGAGAAAGGATAATATTTCAGCCTAAGGCTCATCGGAAGTCCGAACAGTCTTGTATTTACCGGTACATAGAAGCGCTTGCCGTTAGAATCTGTAAAGTAGAAACCATCACTGTCAACAGAGTTTGTGAAAAGATACCCGATTGAAAATTCTACGCCAAACTTCTCATAAAACGTTGCGCCGAGATACCCGTCAATCTCTTTTAAGAAGTCTCCGTTGGACAATTGGAAAACAGGATAAGCATTTCGTGCAACTGAATTAGTAAGGAACACGAACTTATATCCAAAGCCGGTGTAAATTGACGAGCTGGAGTTTCTTTCCTTGATCTGCGAAAAAGAAAGACTTGCGGAAAATCCAATGAAAATGATTATCAGAAAAAGTTTTTTCATTTGAGCATGTCTATAAAATATATCTGCTTAAATCCCTGTTCTTGACAATTGAAATGAGTTTTTCATTCACGAATTCCTTATTGATCTCAATTGTATTATTGCTGATCCTGTCGGGAACGTCGAACATTATTTCTTCAAGAACCGTCGTCATTATCGTATGAAGCCTTCTCGCTCCGATGTTCTCGACCTGTTCATTAACTTCAGCAGCAACACGCGCTATTTGATGAATTGCATCATCTGAAAAAGTCAGTTCTATATTTTCTGAATCAAGCAGCGACTTGTATTGCTTTATCAAAGCATTTTCCGGCTGCGTGAGTATCTTATAAAAATCATCCTCACCGAGACTATTCAGTTCAACTCTGATAGGAAATCTTCCCTGCAGCTCCGGTATGAGGTCGCTCGGCTTTGAAGTATGAAACGCACCGGAGGCGATAAACAACACGTGATCAGTTTTCACAGGACCATATTTCGTGATGACAGTCGAACCTTCAACTATAGGAAGCAAGTCTCTTTGCACTCCTTCTCTGGAAACATCAGGTCCTTGTGCTTTGGAATTAGCTCCGGCAACTTTATCAATCTCATCAATAAAAACAATTCCTGATGTCTGAACATTTTCAACAGCTTCTTTGATTACCATATCCATATCAATCAGTTTATTTGCCTCATCCTGAATCAGTACTTTCCTTGCCTCTGCGATTGGCATTTTTCTCTTCTTGGATTTTTTAGGCATCATGTTTCCGAAAATATCATTGAGATTAATTCCCATTTCTTCGAGACCAACGGGACCAAGCACCTGCAGCATCGGGTAATTGTCCGACGAGAGATCAAGTTCTATAATTCGATTGTCAAGGTTTCCCTGCTTTAGCTGGGATCTTAGTTTCTCGCGGGTGTTTGCATTTATTTCTTCCTGACTCTGTTTGCTTGAAGCATCTGTTGCGTTATCTGCACCGTTGCCGGATTTTTTTACCGGAGGAAGCAGGATGTCAAGAATTCTTTCTTCAGAATTTTCTTCAGCTTTCTTTTGCACTTCCTTCATCTTTTCGGTTTTAACGGTATTAACCGACAGGTCGCACAGCTCGCGTATCATTGATTCGACATCTCTTCCGACATAACCAACTTCCGTGAATTTTGAGGCTTCAACCTTTATAAATGGAGCGTTTGCGAGCTTTGAAATTCGCCTTGCAATTTCCGTCTTACCTACGCCCGTAGGTCCGATCATAATAATATTGTTAGGCATAATTTCATCTTTCATTCCATCACTTACCATTTGTCGTCTCCATCGGTTTCTTAAAGCAATCGCAACTGATTTTTTTGCGTTCTGCTGACCAATGATATATTTATCAAGCTCTTCAACAATCTGTGAGGGCGTCAGTTGCTTAATTTGCGAAGAAAGATTTTTCAGAGGAGTCTTCCTTGATCTAATTTTACCGTTTCCGGTCTTATTCATTTTAGCTTCTTTAATCAAATCTGTTTTCATTTAAATTACTTCTTTAATTCTTCAATTGAAATATTATGATTTGTATATATACATATATCCGCTGCCTGATTCAGAGATTCTCTTACAATTTCTGTGGCGCTAAGTTTTGAATATTTCATCAGCATTCTGGCAGCAACAAGCGCATATTGTCCTCCGGAGCCTATGGCGACAATCCCGTCATCAGGTTCGATCACATCTCCGGTGCCGGATATTATCAAAGCATTCTGGAAATCTACGACTGCGAGCAAAGCTTCAAGTCTTCGAAGATATTTATCGGTCCTCCACTCTTTCGCAAGTTCAACTGCAGCTCTGGAGAGATTTCCTTTGTATTGTTCAAGCTTGCTTTCAAATTTTTCAAACAAAGTAAATGCATCGGCAGTTGCTCCCGCAAATCCTACAAGAACTTTATCGTTAAATATCTTTCTGATCTTCTTGGTGGTATGTTTCAGCACAGTATTTCCCATTGTAACCTGGCCGTCGCTTCCTATGACAGCTACGCCATCCTTTATTAAGCCAATTACTGTTGTTGATGATATTGAAGTTGTTTTCTTTCTCAATTTTCTTTTGAATTTATTTAATTTAGAAATTGATTATGCAAATTGTGAGTCTAATCGGTGATTAGCCTGCGGAGTTTTGCTACGGGAATGTTAATTGACTCCCTGTACTTTGCTACTGTCCTTCTTGCAATCTTAAAACCAATTTGATTCATCTTAACGGCAAGTTCATCGTCGGTAAGCGGTCTGGATTTATTTTCTGAATCAATGATCTGCTTCAGTTTATTTTTAGCTTCTGTATTGGAAACATCTCTTCCGTCATTTGTAGCAAGCGATGTAGTGAAGAATGATCTCAATTCAAAAATTCCAAAGTCTGTTTGAACATACTTTCCTCTGACGGCTCTGCTAACGGTAGAAGTATCCATTTTTATATCTTCGGCAATTTCCTTTTCATACATTGGCTTCAATCCATTTTCATTATCGTCAAAGTATTCTCGCTGTCTTTTCAATATTGCTTCCATAATCTTCAGGAGAGTGTCGCGTCTGGAGTAGATAGCATCAATAAACCACTTTGCCCTGTTGAAATTGTTAAGAATATAATCTTTAGTTTCCCGGTCAAGACTCTTTTTCCTGTTGGAGTATAGTTCTCGGTATGACTTGTTAATCCTCAATGCAGGTATGAACTTGTCGTTGAGATATACTTCATACCTGTCATCGTCGGTTTTTTTAACAACGAGGTCCGGGTAAATATATGAATTTGAAGAAGCCTCATCAGCGCCCGGTCTTGGATCGAGTTTTTGAATTAATTCGAAAATCTCTTTCACCTTGCCTAAATTGATACCAAGTTCTCCACTGATTTTTTCATATCTTCTTTGCTTGAGATCGTCAAGGTGATTGCTGATTACTTTGCAGGTCAGTTCTTTAAGTACACTATCGGCTGATGACCTCTTCACTTGAATAAGAAGACATTCTGCAAGATTTCGTGCGGCGATTCCGGGCGGATCAAATTTATTCTTAATGTATTCAAGCGTCTCGTTGAGTTCTTCAAGTGTAAATTTCTCTTGTGAAAATCTTGTATCTTCCTTTTTTGATTCAAGATCTTTTAGAATATCCGCAGGTTCATCGCAAAATAATCCATCATCGTTTAATGACCAGATAATTTCTTCGCCGATGATTATCAATTTTTCCGGCAGTGGTGAAAGGTGAAGCTGAAGCATCAGGCTATCTTTCACTGACGACGAAGAGTCTGCGGAAAAATCAGAGTTGAATTTCTCCCTATCTCCCTGTTCATAAGGTTTTTGCTCATCAGATTCTGTTTCAAAATATTCATCCCAGTCGAATTCATTATCTTCCTTTGCTTCGGGAGATTCGGTTGTCTCATTGTTGGAAGATAAATTCTCCGCTGAAGCGGTATCTGCAATAGCATCGCTTTCGCGCAAAGAATTCTCATCCTGAACTTGCGTTTCCGTATTTTCATCTTCTGCTTCACTTCCCTCTTCGAGCATAGGATTTTCTTCAAGTTCCTTCTTGATTATATTATCGAGTGCAAGCGTGGGAATTGCCAGTATGTTCTGATTAAGAATCAGCTTCGGAAGCAGTTTCTGCGAGAGTTTTTGTGAAAGAGACTGTATCAGCATTATTCTTTTTTGAGGTAATCTTTTCCGAAAGAACTTTTCATTCCTTCATAGAATTCCGCTCCATATTCTCTAATAAGCGGTTCTCTGGCAAATTCATAAATAGTTGAATTCATTTCAATTCCTTTTTTCAAAGCAGGTTCGCATTCATCGAGCTCTTCATATTTTAGGATGTTTCTGTCATGTCCTGAAATCCTAATCGGAAACAAGTGACATGAAATTGGTTTTCTGAATTTTGTTTCACCATTGTCATAAGCCCTTTGGAATGCACATTTCGCAATGCCGTTTTCAAAAAATGAAAAAACGCATGCTTCATCATCAACGCTTTTTAATGAAAAGTCACCGCTGCTGCCATCGAAGAATTTATGCTTGTCAATAATTTCCAGATTTTCCTTATCTAGATACTTTCTGACAATGCTGACATTGGAACGAATCTCCTCAATCTCTTCGTCAAGCAGCGGCGCGCCGCCGGCTCCTTTCAAAGTACAGCAAGCTCCTTTGCACCGCTCCACATCGCAGAAAAATTTTACTTTGAAAATATTTTTGTCAATCAGAAATTTCGTCAATCAGATTCTCATAAAATTTTTACCCGGCAACTGCTTAATCAATCCTTTGAATTCAAGTGAAAGTAAATTTACAAGACAATCCGAAACAGGAAGTCCTGTAGTTTCATTAATCAGATCAATATGCCTGGGTTCGTATTCAATTGCCTGAAAAATAATTTTTTCATTACAGCTTAGTTCCATTATTGCTTTCGATTCTTTAACCATTGACTCTTTTTTTAAAATCGGCTTCAACTTATTTTCAAGTTCATTTAAAACATCTTCAACATTTGTAACAAGTTTCGCCTGTCCTCTTTTTATCAAATCATTTGTTCCTTCAGATTGTCCGGAATTTATATAACCCGGGATGGCAAAAACTTCCTTATTCTGGTCTATTGCAAATTCGGCAGTCAGAAGTGAACCACCTTTCATTCCGCTTTCTATGATAAGGCTTCCTAGCGATATTCCGCTGATGATTCTGTTGCGTCTCGGAAAATTTACTTTCTCCGGTTTGGAACCAATCGGGAATTCCGATATGACAGCGCCATTTTCGGTTATCTCATGATACAATTTTTTGTTCTCGTAAGGATAGATTATGTCTACCCCGCTTCCGAGAATAGCATAAGTAATATTTCCATTCCTGACGCATGTCTTATGAACGACAGTATCGGTTCCTCTGGCAAATCCGCTTACAACAGGTATCTTCAATTCGGAAAATATTCCCGTGAATTTCTCGCAAATAAATTTCCCGTACTCTGTAGGTGTCCTTGTTCCGACAATGCTGATAGAATATCTGTCCATTTCACTAAGGTCTCCCTTGTAATATAAAATGACGGGAGCATCAAAAATATTCTTGAGGTTAACCGGATATTTGTCAGACAGAATGCAAACAATTTTAATGCCTTTGGAATAGGCATTAGATTTTATCTGCTCCCACTCGGCGGAGAATTCCTTAAGCTTTCTTTTGGCAAAGAAAATTTCTTTTGCAAGATTGATGTCAATCCCTTCAACTTTCCTTAAGTCGGCCGGAGTGCAGTTACATAAATCGTATAAATTGCGTATCCTGAATAAAATGTTTCTTATCCTTGCATTGCCTAACTTATCAACTCTTGTAAGAAAATAAGCATACTCCAAATCGTCTTCCATGTCCTCAACATTAAATTCCAAAAAAGAAAATATGATTTCAGTAAGAATTCATGTCTACGAATAAATTTACTTATTTTAAGTTAGTAAAAAAAGGCGGAGGAAATGGGAAAGTCATCAGCAGGAATTTATCTGCACATTCAAATTGAAGTTACTCTATTGCAATTATTGCAATTTGCACAATTAGCGCATTTGGTTTGAAACAAGTCAGGGTTTTATCGCTGCTACAAAGTAGAACGCATTGTTATAGGTAATGACCAGATCACTTACGTCAGTAATTCCGTCGTTGTTTATGTCTGAATCAAGATATCCCAGAGTAAATACATTAGCTTGATTGAAAACAATTATTATATCCGTCAGCTCTATTAAACCGCTTCTGTCGGCATCTCCGCTGTATATACCAAATTTGTTATAGACTGTGTCAAGACGCTTCTGATTGTTTCCGTAAGCCGAAGTATCTGACAATGTAAAATCATAATTCATTTGATTGTTCGTAAACATCTGCGGATGAGAGCTCCATGTTTCAAGAGAATTTCTGTGCACTATCTGCAGGAAGTAATTTACACTGTTTGATGAATTATAAAACCTGAATCTGCCATTGCCCGATGAATCAAGCAAGAGCTTGCTGGAATCTGCTGCATCATAAGGTGGTGTGTCATTTCTTAAATAAACTCTCACAGTATCCGGTCTGATGAGATTTGAATCAGACTTATAAAGACCCTGGATGAATATTTTCAGAAAAAGATCTTTCGGGACAGGTACTTCGTTGTCGGTCTCAAGTGAAACCGTAAAATCGGATTTGCACGGATCGTTGTTGTGAATAATCATTTGCGCCGCTTCACTCTGACTATTATCCCTGCTGTTTTGTACTTTCAATCCATCACTGACCAATGTTCTAAGCATTACTTTCAAAGTCGTGCTGTCACTTGCTGCAACGGTATCGGAAAAAGCTTCACTGATTGAGAACTTGTCAGCAAATATTCCTGCGAAAGATATACCGCTGATAATCAGCGGAGCTGTGCCATCGTTTTTCAAATGATAATCCCTTACAATGGAATCTCCGTAATTTACTTGTCCAAATTGGATTACGGAGTCAGTATAAGAACTCACTCTTATACATGAACTTGCAAGCCCCGATAATTTCGAAAGATTAATTATTACACTATCAAATTCAGCGGCGTTTCCACTCAACTGGTCATAGTTGAGAATTTTCCAATCACCTTGAGCATTGGTTCCGTTAAGTCCGTTAAGCCGATACTCTGATTCAAAGTTGCCATCGAAATACGGAGGAGCAGATGAAAGCCAGTGCAAAGAGGATGAATCAGTAACCGTTGCGCCAATGATATCCGCGCCGTTTGCGCCATTAGATGCAAAAAGACATTTGCGGTTATAGTTTGGATCAGCATCGGGTGTAACGAGTTCTATGATTTCTTCGCTGATATTTGGATGATGCATGAAAATCTGAACGGCGGAATTGACAATTGTAAAATTATCAAAGCTAACCGGGCTTGAGAGTGTTGGTCCATTATCGGCTGCAGCGAATGAAGGTATAGTGCGGCTGACATTTTCAATATAGCCGTTGGAAAAATAGCAGAGCCATCTTGGATCGGGCGCACCTTTGGGAAATATTGCTGTGTTGCGTAAATTATCTTCGGCTTTAAAATAATATTGAACTTGAGTCTCGTAACCCATTGCAGGAATTCTGAACGTGAACATGTTTCCTGATATTTCAATCGGACCTGTTGAATCAAATTGAGACCAGCCATTGTTCAGTTTATTGACTCTATAAAACAGCAAAGGCTGATGACCCAATGAATCCGGGACAGAGGAACCGTCCTGGTCCACGATCTCCGCGTGCAGATAAACCGGATATGTACTTGTCAATGATTTGATATTCTTATGATTGATCACGGGAGGAATGACGTCGGTTGCGTTGGCGAGCATGACCGCCTTATAAGCATTAATTCTTCCATACCCCATATAATAACTCCATTTGCCATAGGGCTTCGTAACATCATAAGGAACATTTTCAATCTTGTCGCAGCTTCTGCATAGAATTTCCGTAACCTGACTGCCGAACAAATTAGGATTTGCACTAAGAATTAATGCGCAAATACCCGCGGCATGAGGACATGCACATGATGTTCCCCCAAATGTTCCGAAGTAATCTCCATTCGGTCTTCCTTCATGATTATATCCGAGTCCACCCTGGCAATCGGTTGTGTAACAAATCGTCGGTCCGACTACATCGAGATCACCGACGGAATTTTCTCCGTAATTTCCTCCCCAGAAATATTGATTGCCTGTACCCGGAGTCTTCTTCTGATCCTGCGGGGTTGATGCGCCGACTGCAATTACACCGGGAAGGTAGGAAGGATACCACGGCGATCCCCTGCCATCGTTGCCGGACGCAAATAAAACAACACAACCTTTTCCTCCCTTTCCATACAGAGATGCTCCGACAATGGCATTTGTCATTACCGAACTCTCTGTACCTCCGTTGTAACTGTTATTAATAACATCAATATCTTTGACTCTTGCAGTATCAAACGCTCTTGCTATTGCAGTACTGGAAGTTGTCCCCAGTGAATTAAAAATTTTTATAGCCATTATCATACAGCCGGAAGCAACACCAGCAACTCCAAGTCCGTTATTTTTTACAGCGGCAATAATTCCTGCCACACATGTTCCATGCCCAAGTGAGTCTCTTGGAACGCCATTTTTATTAAAGTATGCATCATAACCGGGGAGGAGATAGCTGATACTTCCATTTCTGAAATCGGGATGAGTCGAATCAATCCCGGTATCCATAACTCCGATTTTAATCAGGTTCGATCCGTTCACAACACTCCACGCAAGGTCTGCGTCAATATCGGAGCCTGCAGTCCCGTTTGTGTATGCAGAGTCTCCATAAGCTGAACCCCCTGTCGGAACGCTTTGTCCCGTGTTAGTCAGTGCCCATTGCTTTGAATAGTATGGATCATTCGGGGTGAAAGTCAAAAGGCAATAATCAGGATATAGAAAATCCGGTTCTGCGTATTCAAAAATTCCGCTGTTAAAATAAACTGACGATAACTCAAGAGCATTCTTTGACACGTTGTCATTGGAAACAAGCAGGAATCCGTTTTCATCATGGACGTTTCCGATAATGCTGATATCATTTTCAATGTTGATCAGTTGAAACTTTTGATAATCAGATTTACTCCGGAGCCTGACGACAAATCTATCTGCGGGAATTTGAGTTACTCTTCTTGATTCTCCGTAATAGACCGGTGTGATTAGTTTTATTGAATTGATGTTGCCGGTTATTGCGAGCATATCGCTGCGGGATACGGACTTCGCCGTATTTATCAGAAGAACTTTGTCTTCGATAAGCTTTACCTCGTCTTCCCTGTTAATGCGGTTTTTAACTGTCTGCAGAACTCGAGAAACATCAGAATTGGATTTAAGGACAACAGCAAACCTGTCAGTCCTTTGCTCCAAATTGATCCTCCTGCCCTGATAATAATAGTAGTCCTGGGCAGTTCCAATTTTGCAAAATAGGAACACGATAATAATTATAAAGAAACGTGGCATTTGGGGTTTTTCTTTATTTGTTATTATTCAGTTACAAAATAACTGAATTCTTATAAATAAGTCATACAAATTTTTTATCATCAATCAACATAAATCAACATTCGACTCCCCGGAACATGCATACATAAATTTTTTCTCTTGATTCATCTATTTGAAACGGATTGAAACGGAGTTATTGATAATTATAAATTTTGATTTCATCTGATTGAGAGCTGATTTTTGAAAAATTGTTCAAATGGAAATTTGTTTCATTATTGCTTTCATTCAAAATTAATGATTGGTAATGTGAAGTTTAATAGAGGGAACCAACGGATTTGATTAGGTAGAAACACTCAATTATGTTATCGGAGTTTTTCGGCAAGTCGGCAAGCTGTAATTTCAGAGGGATGTGTTAATGTACGGACAGAAATTTAGAAACATCTTCCCGATCATCAAAGATAAAACGTCACAGACTCACTCACTAAAATCGCTGTGGCACAATGCAAAATCGTATTTCACGGGATCAATGGGATCAAATGACTTTAGCTTTTCAGTAAGTTGTATTGCAAATTTTAAGTCCGGCGACTTTCTTTGCGCAAGTCGAAGTTTTCTTGAGACTCTGTAAACATGTACATCAACAGGCATTATGAGTTTAGAAGTGCTGATCTTTTTCCATATTCCAAGGTCAATATTATCCTTTCTTATCATCCATCTCAAATAGAGATTCAGCCTCTTGCATGCAGAGCCTCCGCTTACAAGAGGTACTAAATACCTGAAATACGGATCACGGCTCCTAACCCGATTAAGCTCAATTGCAAATTCTGCGAGAGCATTCAAAATGTTTTGATGATGATCTGAATAATTCTTAGCAAAAAAACTTTGCAACGAGCCATGCCTGTTGATTAGCCTTTTAAGATTCAACAACAAAGCAGAAAGATCATTCTCTGAATTGAATCTGTAAGACATCCCCTTCAAAAACTTTTTATCTTTAAGTTGGGAATAATTAGAAGTAAATTCACAAACTTTGAAATCAATTCTCTTCAGGAAAGTTTTTATAAATGCATTTATCTGCTCCACACGTCCGTATGAATAGCAAGATGTTATCAAGCCTGCTATTTCAATGTCTTTTTCATCATCAAACCGATGCAGAAACCAGACAGGATCACGCGAAGAATATTTCCTGCAGAATTCAATGTAAAGCCTGTCCAGGTAAGGCTTAAGGTCTTGTTTCAATTAATCGTTAATTTAAATCCATAATGGAAAAAGCATTTCTTATCGGCGATAATGAGAATCTCATTTCTGAAACTTCCGCGCTGCTTGATAAACATTGTGATATCACAGATGTGCTTGATGACACAGTTGATTTTATATTTGAACTTACAAATTTCAACAGGGAAATAAAATTTAATATTCTTGATTTCATCGAAAGCAAAAATTCAAAAGGCATAATTGTTTCATCCTCTGTATGTATTACAACCCTCGAACAAAGCCTTCATCTTTCAATGAAGGAAAGACTCATCGGTTCAGGACTCTTCCCGACATTTTCAACTTCAAAAGGAATAGAAATTGTAAAACCGGATTTTGCTGATCGTCGAAATTATGAGAAAGTTATTTCTTTGTTCGTTAAGACCGGGAAGGAAACTTATGAAGTTGCAGACAGACCTGGACTGATTTCAATGAGGGTAATTTCGATGATTATCAACGAAGCTTATCTCGTGATGCAGGAGGGAACTTCTGACAGAAACAGTATTGATACTGCGATGAAACTCGGAACAAACTACCCTTTCGGACCTATCGAATGGAGTGAAAGAATCGGCATTGATTTGATTTACGAAACTCTATCGGGAATGCTTCAGGAATTCGGCGATGACAGATACAGAATTACTCCCCTGCTGAAGGAAACGTATCTTAAATCGCAGAAGCAAACACACGTTAATAAAGAATTTCCATAATCAGTTTTTGAACTTGGGGTTTGTCCCTGCCGATCTCAATTCCCCGTTTTAATCTGTTCTCTGATGTTGCAATACGTTCTTCGCTTTCTGAATACAGCTCAAGCAGGGCTTCACCTTTTTTAATCTCATCGCCGACTTTTTTCTTTAATATGATTCCTGCAAGCGGATCAATCTTATCAGTAACCTTTTTCCTTCCGCATCCGAGCTCTATTGAAGCATATCCGAAGTCAACCGCATTGAGCTTTGTAACGAAGCCATCGGCTTCAGCTAAAATCACTTTCGTGAATTTTGCACGTTTGAGATTCTTCCAGTCTTCAATGTATGCCACATCACCACCCTGAATGCTTACCATTTCAAGAAACTTTCTGTAAGCGCTCTTATCCATTAATTTCTCTGCAGCTCTCTTTTCCCCTTCTTCGATCGAATCAGCCTTCCCACCAAGATATATCATTGCTCCCGCCAGAACATTTGTCAGCTTAAACAAGTCCGGTACAATTCCGCCGTTCATAAGTTCTATGCACTCCTCGACTTCAAGCCAGTTTCCGATCTTCCTTCCCAGAGGCTGCTCCATATCCGTGAGTATCGCAATCGCTTTCTTGCCAAACTTGTGTGAAACCGAAATTAATTTTTTGGCAAGCTCAACTGACATCTCGTAATCCGGAAGATTTGCACCGCTTCCGATTTTTACATCGAAGACTATTGCATCGGTTCCCTCGGCAAGTTTCTTACTCATTATACTCGATGTAATCAGAGGAATGCATTCAACAGTTGCGGTAACATCGCGGAGAGCATAAATCTTTTTGTCCGCCGGAGCAAGTTCGCCTGTCTGACCGATCATAACAAATCCGATTTCCGAAATTATTCTTTTGTAATCATCGAGTGAATAGTGTATTTGAAAACCCGGGATGGATTCAAGCTTGTCAAGAGTTCCTCCTGTATGCCCGAGTCCCCTGCCGCTAATCATCGGAACTGAAATTCCGCAGGAGGCAACCAGAGGCGCAAGTATCAGGGATGTTTTGTCGCCCACTCCGCCGGTTGAGTGTTTATCAACCTTAGGTGAATTCAAATGACTAAGGTCAACCCGAATTCCGCTGTCAAGCATTACTTCAGTCAGATAAAAGGTTTCATCATCATTCATTCCATTCAGATAGACTGCCATGAGAAATGCAGACATTTGATAATCAGTTACGTCGCCTTTTGTGTATCCATTAATGATAAACTGTATCTGATCTTTCGACAAAACATTCTTATTCCTCTTTGCTTTAATAATTTCGACAGGGTTCATTTTCTTATTAAAAAATTTTGAAGTTCAAATTATGCAAACTTATATGGTAATTAAAGTCGTTAACTTTTTCGCAAACATCTTTTTTTGCGATTTGAGTATAAGGGGCTGCTGCCATAATTTTGAATCAGGAATAGACTCATGCTGCATCCTGCCTTCAAAGTATCGGTGCTTTTCATTGCGGGAATTCTTGTGGATCACTTCCTCCATGTTA